>CABYBK010000001.1 GCA_902517245.1 uncultured Bacteroidota bacterium
GCTTTTACTTCATTACCATTTATTTCAAAAAGCGATAGCCTTGACGTTTTTTTGGCTAAAAGGTACTTTCATATCATTGATAATCCAATTTTATACAGCGTACCAAACGCGATTTCATTTGACTTAGAAAAAATCAAAGTTGGACTGGCGATTTATTCACCGTCAGGAGTTCATAAGGCAGAATCATATCAGCCTGCAATTGAAAAAATGATGATAGCACAAAAGAATTTTCTTGGAGAAGCTAATAACACTTCTTCATATGATATTTTACTTCATCTAATGGATATGGATGACCTTCAGTATTTTGGTGGAGTTATGGGTGCATTAGAGCATCATACATCCACAACTGTTGTATTTGTCGATCAGATGAATCCTGAAGAACTTACCCAAAGTCTTGTAGATGTTGTTTCGCATGAATTTTTTCACACTCTGACTCCTTTAAATATTCACTCAAAGGAAATTCATAATTTCGAATACAATACACCTTTAATGTCTAAACATTTATGGATGTATGAGGGTACAACTGAATATTTTGCAAATTTATTTCAAATCAACCAGGGTTTAATTGATGAGCAAAACTTTTATAACCGTATACTCGAAAAATTAAATTACTCTAAACGTTATGACGATAAAATGTCATTCACTGAAATGAGTTCTGGAATTGTTGACGAACCATTTCAAACAAATTATGGAAATGTTTACCAGAAGGGTGCGCTAATTAATATGTGTTTAGATATAATTATTCGAGAACAAAGTGGAGGAGAACACGGAATTCTTTGGGTTATGCAAAACTTAGCTAAGCGATATGGAACTGAAAAACCATTTAATGATGATGAATTAATTGATGAAATTATTTCAATGACATATCCAGAAGTTGGCAACTTTTTCAAAACACATGTAGAAGGTAAAACACCAATAGATTATATGGAGTATTTCAATAAAGTTGGACTGACTATGGGTGAAACCGAGGTTAAGCTGAGAAGTATTCTCTTCAAAGACAACCAAAATCTATTTTTTACTCCAAAGCCAAATGACGAAGGTATCGTTCAATATGTTGTAGATGGATTAAACACAACAATAGATTCAATGGGAGTTAAAGTTGGGGATGTCCTCGTAGGGTTAGATAATAAAATGTTGCCTGAAATTAAACAAGAAAATAGTGATAAAATAAATGCTGTTCTTACACCCAGTTTTATGTGGGACGACAAAACTAAATTCAGTATAACAGTTCTGAGAAATGATGAAATGATTACACTTAACGGGGTAACAGGAAGTCCATCAGTGAAAGTTAGTGGTGTGGTTAATGATTCTGAGGCATCAGAAGTAGCTAAAACACTCAGAAAAAGCTGGCTAAAGAATTAAATACATAAATTATTTTAAATATTATATTTTAATTATAATTTATGTTATGTAAAATAGAGTTTAAAAAACATATTAAATCATTTATTGTAATTTAACAACTATATAATATACTTACACTCCATATGAAGTTTTTTAAAATTTTTATTTATTCATTAATAAGTATTGTTTTTATTGCATGTCTTTATCTTGCATATGCTTTATATATAAATCCAAAGAGCCCTAAAGGCAATGCTGAATACATAAGTGATGGAAAAGTTATTGAAGTTCGTTATTATAGACCTTTTAAGAAGGGTCGTCTTATATTTGGTGATCCTGGAGATGACGCTCTAGTTCCTTTTAATAATTATTGGCGTTTAGGAGCAAATTTGACTACCAAATTGACAACCAATCAAGATTTAGATTTTGCTGGCCGTCTGCTAACTAAAGGTTCTTATGGTCTATATGCTTATCCATTTGCTGAAAATTGGATTATTTATGTTCATAACAAAACAGGTGGATTAAGTTTTTCAGAGCCTGATTCAAGTGGTATTGTTATGAAAATTAATGTCCCCGTGCAAAAATTATCTGAATCTCTTGAACAGTTTACAATAGATTTTGTGGAATCTTCATTGAGAATTCGTTGGGATGATATTAAAGTGATAATACCCATTCATTGATGCGTAGATTTTTTAATCAATTATTTAATCTTCTAAAAATCTCGTTTACCATCTTGTTTATTGGTGGATTAACATACTATATTATTGATAGAATTCAGGAGAAAAACAATCTAATGGATATAGAAGAATATAGTCCCAAATCTACTCTAATAAACAAAAAAACAAAACTAAAAAGATCAAAATACCCTTTTGTGGATGTGCATAATCATCAATTTGACATGCCATTAAAAAACCTTAACAATTTAGTTGCTGAAATGGATAGTTTGAATATGGGTTTTATGATTAATCTGAGCGGTTTTAGAGGTCTCTATCTAAAAAAATCATTGGAAAATATAAAAGAAAATGCCCCAAATCGCTTTGGTTTATTTTTAAATATTGATTTTGAAACTATAGACAAGTCTGATTTTGAAGCTACCCAGACAGCTCTCATTGATTCAGCAGTTAATTCTGGGGTAATGGGACTTAAAGTATACAAATCTCTAGGACTTACAGATATTGATTCAAAAGGTAATCGTATTCCCATCAATGATCCACGCCTAGCCCCTATATGGGACACATGCGGTAAAAATAAAATTCCTGTTTTAATTCATTCTGGAGAACCTTCTTCTTTTTGGCATCCTAAAGATAAGTTTAATGAAAGATGGTTAGAATTACGTCAAAAACCCAATCGTTTCAGGGATCCAAATACCAACCCATCATTTGAAGAAGTATTGGCTGAACAGCACGAAGTTTTTAAAAAACATCCCAATACAATCTTTATAAATGCCCACCTTGGTTGGATGGGTAATGATTTAGATCGTTTGGAAAATCATTTAGACACCTTCCCTAACGTAATGACAGAAATTGGAGCAGTATTAGCAGAATTAGGACGTCAACCCAAACGAGCTAGAAGCTTTTTTATCAAATATCAAGATCGAATTCTTTTCGGGAAAGACAGTTATAAGGTGAGCGAATACTATACTTATTTTAGGGTTTTGGAAACGGATGATGAATATTTTGATTATTATCGAAAACGTCATGCCCATTGGAAAATGTATGGACTAGCCCTACCAGATACTGTTTTACAAAAATTATACTATAAAAATGCTTTGGATTTATTTCCAGCTATTGATCAATCCCTATTTAAAAATTAATTTATGATACTCGTAACAACACCTACAATTCAAAACAAAGAAATTACAGATACACTTGGTATTGCAAGAGGAAGTACTGTTAGAGCTCGAAATGTTGGTCAAGACATTTTTGCAGGATTAAAAAATTTAATTGGGGGCGAAATATCAGAATATACTAAGCTCCAAGCCCAATCTAGAGAACAAGCTCTCCAAAGGATGCAGGAAGATGCCAAACAGCTAGGTGCCAATGCAGTTGTAAATGTTCGTCTAACTACCTCCATGGTTATGCAAGGTTGCTCAGAAATACTAGCTTATGGCACTGCAGTAATTATTAAATAATGATTGATTTTTTTTTCAACTGGAATATAATTCAAATGATACTGATTGTTTTTGCTTTTATAATTGGAATTTATCTACTCTATCAAAAACTAGAAAAGGAAAAAAAAGAAAATTTTGAAGATAGGGATAACTAACTTTTGATTCCTAAAAAGACGTTAACTCCCTTGGAAATTTGATTTCCAGAAGTCCGCCTAAAGCTGACCACTTGTCCAGTATGATATAAGGCATCTGCAATAGGACCATTGATCAAGTTCCAGATTGGAAACTTTGATTGCTTCCCTCCTCTTTCAAAAATGATATTTAATTCATTCAATTCATTCTCATTATAATTTAAAAATAGTTCGGAAGCTTCAGATAAATTATTTAATGTAATTATTCTTAGCTCATCAAAATGTTCAGGTGGTTGGTCTTTAGAACGTTTGGAAACTTTGTTTTTTGCAGCGTTTAAAATGATTTTACTCAAGCTGTATATGTGTTGAATCGTACCCATAGTACTTCGAGATTCTTCGGTTGGACGGTATTTTAGATCTTTTGCTTTCAGGCCTTCTGTCGCCCAGTGATATCTAAAACCTAAACCTTGTATCATTCTAGAGATTGAATTACTAGCGCTGTAGTTTACAGGAGCTTTAGGGATAGACGAAAAAGGGAGTTCTTGAGCCATAGTTTGGATTGAAAAAATAAATAATAGAGATAAAAGTAGGGACTTACACATATTCTAAATTACTATTTTAGCATTAATAATCAATTCTTTTATGTCTAAAAAGTTGAACAGCTTAGAGGAGCTTGCTAACATCAAATTTGACAGTTTAGCTCCAGATTTTGAATTAAAACCTATAGCTAAAATTAAATCTGAATTCCAACCACAAAAGTTAGAAGCTCATTTCAGTAATAAGGGACGTGCTGGAAAAACTGTAACTATAATTAAAGGTTTTAAGGGTAATAATAAAGAATTAAAGATACTTTCAAAAAAGCTTAAGCAAGCTTTAGGCGTTGGCGGAAGTATCAAAGGTGAAGAGATAATAATTCAAGGTAACTATCGTGACCAATTAATTCAAATTCTTACAAAAATGGGGCATCAAGTTAAGAGAATTGGAGGCTAACACGATTTTAAACCCACTTAATTGGTTTTTTACCTAGAGTTTCTAAATAGCCATTACATTGACTAAAATGCTTGTTACCAAACCAGTACCCTCGATTTGCACTTAACGGCGATGGATGACCACTTTTTAGCACAAGGTGCTTATCAGTATCAATTAATTTGATTTTTTGTTTTGCAAATCCTCCCCAAAGCATAAATACTAAACCTTGCGATCCTTTTGAAAGTGTTTTTATAACTGCATCTGTAAATTCCTCCCAACCTTTATTTTGGTGACTACCCGCTTGATTAGAGCGAACAGTTAAAGTTGAGTTCAACAAAAAAACACCTTGTTTTGCCCAGTTCTCTAGGTTTCCACTAAGAGGAATAGACAAACCAAGATCACGCTCTATTTCCTTAAAAATATTTTGTAATGATGGAGGTATACTTTCACCCTTTGGGACTGAAAAGCAAAGTCCATCGGCTTGACCAGGTCCATGGTAAGGATCTTGACCCAATAGAATAACTTTTACACAATCAAATGGACAGCTATTAAAGGCATTAAAAATATTTGGTCCAGGAGGATAACACTTTTTATTACGATACTCCTTCTTCACAAAAGCAATTAAATCCCGAAAATAATCACTTTTAAATTCAGATTGCAATACCTTTTCCCAACTTCTATGTATATCTACCTGCATGATTTTATTACTTTTGCAAGGCTAAGTTAAGAAAAAACAATGGTGAGCATACCCGATAAAACGCTTGAAGACTTGGAGTATAATGAAGTCCTTAAGCATTGTTCCGCTTTTTCTATTACTCCCATGGGAAAAGAAGTAGTGTTAAGTTTAAGGCCCTTAAATAAAGCAGACGAGGTCCTTAATAGGCTTAAAATGACTTCAGAATATTGTTCCTCTTTTGACAATGAAAACCGAATTCCAAATCACGAATTTGATGACATTTCCTCATATTTTCAATTGCTAAAAATAGAAAATAGCGTTTTGGAATTAGAAGCTTTTCGAAACTTAGCAAGAAATACAGAAACAAGTAATGCCTTGGTTCGTTTTTTGGACAAGTTTAAAAAATATTATCCAAATCTGAGTAATCTATCCAGAGAGTTGTTTGAAGAAAAACAAATTAAAACTGCTGTAGATAATGTAATAGACCGACATGGAGAAATTCGTAATGATGCATCCGACACATTATTCACCATTAGAAAACAAATTCAACAATTAAGAGGAAAAATTAGTAGAAGTTTTAACAAAGCTTTGAGTCAGTTTAGTAATGCAGATTATTTAGATGATATTCGTGAATCTGTCATTGAAAACCGTCGTGTACTAGCTGTAAAGGCGATGTATCGTCGAAAAATTAAAGGAGCTATTATGGGTAGCTCCAAAACAGGAAGTATTGTTTTTATAGAACCTGAAACTACAAATGCTCTTACCCGTGAACTTCAGAATTTGGAATTTGAAGAAGCTGAAGAAATAAAGAAAATACTAAGTCAATTAACAGATTTTTTTAGACCCTTCCTCCCATACTTTGAATTACAATACGCTTTTTTATTGGAAATAGACGTAATTCATGCAAAAGCTAGATATGCCGAAGAAATTGGAGGCTTACTTCCAAAAATTACTGATAATCAAAAACAAATTGCCTATTTAAAAGCTTATCATCCATTATTGTTACAAGCTCACAATTTAGAAGACAAAGTGACCCATCCACAAGACATCCATTTGGATTCTAAAAATAGAATTGTAGTAATTTCAGGTCCGAATGCTGGAGGAAAAAGCATTACTTTAAAAACTGTTGGTTTATTACAATTGATGCTACAAACTGGAATATTAATTCCAGTAAATGAAAAGTCTAAGGCAATGCTCTTCGAACAAATTATTACTGATATAGGAGACAATCAATCAATAGAAAACCATTTAAGCACTTATTCTTATCGACTTAAAAATATGAAGTCTTTTTTGAGAAAGTGTAATAAGAATACTCTTTTTCTTATAGATGAATTCGGAACAGGTTCTGACCCTGAACTTGGAGGTGCATTAGCAGAAGTAATATTAGAAGATTTTTATGAAAAAAAAGCTTATGGACTAATAACAACTCATTATTCCAACTTAAAAGCTCTAGCAAATGAATTACCCGCAATGATAAATGCAAATATGCAATTTGATAGCAAAACCTTAGAACCTGTTTTTAAACTTGTTATGGGTGAAGCAGGGAGTTCATTCACCTTTGAGGTGGCTCAAAAAAACGGTCTACCTTTTAATTTGATCAATCGTGCCAAAAAGAAAATAGAAAGAGGGAAAGTACGTTTTGACGCGACTATTGCCAAACTTCAAAAAGAACGCTCTGCAATGATCAAAACCGGTAAATCTCTAAAAGAAAAAGAAACAAAAGCAGCAGTTGAAACTGATCGTATGGTTGAGATGAATAGTAAATTAAAAAGCAAATTGATTAGCTACCAAGAACTATTTGATTACAATCAAAAAATGATTGTCTTAGGCAATAAGCTTAACGAAATTGCCGAACGATTTTTCCAAAATAACAAAAAACGACCTTTAATTGCTGAATTAATTAAATTAGTTGAAAGTGAAAATTCCAAGCGTAAACGTAAATCTTCTATTAAAGTAAAGAAGGAACGTGAAAAAAAGAAAAAAATTAACGAACAGGTGAAGAAAGAGTTAGTTGAAGTTCGAAAAGAAAAAAAGAAGAAATCTAAACTTGAACAACAAGAAATTAAACCAAAGCCTAAACTTAAAATTGGTGATCGTGTTCGAATGTTTGATGGAAGATCAGTGGGTAGCATAGATTCAATTGAAAAAAATAAAGTTATTGTCAACTATGGTGTCTTTACAACCCAAGTCAATGCAGATCTATTGGAGCTTGTAGAATCTGAAAAAATAAAAAAATGAAACCTCTAATTATATTTTACGATGGCCCTTGTATTCTCTGTAATTATTGGATAAGAAAGCTTTGTAAGTGGGATAAATATGATCGATTAAAATTCACTTCTTTAGATAGTAAATTTGCTCTTGATTTTTTTAAAAATAATCCAAGTCCACTTCATAAAAAAGATGCTATAATTAGTTGGGATCGACAAAAAGGATATTTGTCTGAATCTGAGGTTATATTTAGGGTATTATATTACCTGAAAGGAATCTTTAAAATACTTTTAATATTTAGTTTGTTGCCTAAACCGGTATGCAATTTTCTATACAGATTTGTGGCAAAAAATCGCTACAGTTGGTTTGGTAAGTACAAAACATGCCCTCTGCCTGAAAAAGAGTTTGCACACAAATTTTTATAGATATTTATTAACCCTGACTTTTTTTGAGCTTACCAATTGATTTCCCAACAATCATTGAAACTGCGGCATCACCTGTAACATTTACGATAGTTCTACACATATCTAGGGGTCTATCGATTGCAAAAATCAAAGCTAATCCAGCTTCAGGTATCCCTGCTTGTGCCAGAACAATAACTAGCATTACAATTCCTGCACTTGGAACAGCTGCTGTCCCAATAGAAGCCAAGGTGGCAGTAAGAACAATTCCTAATTGGGCTGACAAACTTAAATCTAGTCCAAAGGCCTGGGCAATAAAAACAGCAGCAACTCCCTGATATACCGAGGTTCCGTCCATATTAATGGTAGCTCCGATGGGTAACACAAAACTGGCAACTTCTTCATCAACACCTAAATTTTCTTCTACACATTCCATCGTTACAGGTAGTGTAGCTGCACTTGAGCTTGTAGAGAAAGCCAAAAGTTGCGCTGGTGCAATCCCTCGCATGAAGAAGGCTGTTTTTCGTTTAGTAACAATACGAACAATCATAATATAAACTAATATCATTGCTCCTAGACCTAAAAGCAATGTAATAGCATAAAGTGCTAAGGCTTGAAATAACTCTAAGCTAGGTGCTTCAACAACTAATGCAGCAAGTAAAGCGAATACTCCATAAGGAGCAGATCGCATTATCAAATCAATTAGTTTTAAAATGATCGTATTAAAAGAATCAATAAATTTTTTAACTGGTTCTACTTTCTTTTCAGGAAGAAGTATCATTCCTATGCCAAAAAACAAAGCAAAGAAAATGACTTGTAGCATATTTCGATTATTAGATGCTGCTAAAAAAATATTAGACGGAACTACATCTACTAAAGCTTGTAGTGGACCAGATTTTTTTTGTTTTGAAGCTGCCTGTTGTTTAGCTTGGGTGTCAGTTGCATATGCTTCAACAAGTTCATTTCGAGTTTCAACACTAATAGATTTTCCGGGTTGAATTACATTTACTAAAACTAAACCAATACTAACGGCAGTTAGAGTTGTGATTAAATAAATGATAATAGTGCGACCCCCCATTTGGGATAATTTTGAGATGTCTTTCAAATCAGAGATACCTTTGATTAATGATGCAAGAATCAATGGAATAGCAATCAATTTTAATAAATTGATAAAAATGGTTCCAAACGGTTTTATATAATCAGAAATTAACTGTCCTCCCTTTGGTATGAGTGTAAACAGAAATCCAAAAAGAATCCCTAGTCCCATCCCGATCAAAATTTTCCAATGTAAAGCAATTTTATTCATTAAATACTATGCTTTATTGGTTCTTTTGATTAAAGTAAAATCAGCTAAAACTAAAGCTGCCATAGCTTCTACTATTGGTACAGCGCGAGGAACTACACAAGGGTCATGTCTTCCTTTTCCTTGCATCTGTACCTCCTCCCCTTTTGAATTTATTGTGGGTTGATTCTGCATAATTGTAGCTACAGGTTTAAATGCAACATTAAAGTATATATCCATTCCATTCGAAATTCCTCCTTGAATTCCACCAGAGTAATTTGTTTTTGTGCTTCCATCTGAATTAAATAAATCATTATGTTCACTTCCCTTTTTTTGGATTCCCTCAAAGCCACTTCCATACTCAAACCCTTTAACTGCATTAATGGAAAGCATAGCTTTACCTAATTCAGCATGTAATTTATTGAATACGGGTTCTCCAAGACCGGCAGGTACATTTTTAATTACACATGTGATTATTCCCCCAACGGTATCTCCATTTTTTCGAATTTTTTTTATCAAATCTTCCATTTCAGATGCCATTTGAGGGTCTGGACATCGAACAATGTTTTCTTCAATTTTGGATAAATCAACTTCTGAAGGATTTGTCTTTAATTTTAATGATCCAACTGCAGAAACATATGCGTCAATTGTAATAGGTGATAAAAATTGTTTAGCTATGGCCCCAGCTACTACCCTAGATGCAGTCTCACGTGCAGAACTTCTTCCTCCTCCACGATAATCTCTAAAGCCATATTTCTCATCGTAAACATAATCAGCGTGGGATGGACGATAATTATCTTGAATATGAGAATAGTCTTTAGATTTTTGATCTGTGTTGTTAATTGCAAAACCTATGGGTGTACCAGTTGTTTTACCTTCAAATATTCCAGAAAAAAAGGTCACCTTGTCAGGCTCTTTACGTTGAGTTACTATTGCAGACTGTCCAGGTCGTCTGCGATTCAAATCTTTTTGAATGATATTTAAATCTAATCTAACTCCTGCTGGGCAACCATCTATTACCCCTCCAATAGAATGACCATGTGATTCTCCAAAAGTTGTAACTCTAAATATTGATCCAAAAATATTCCCAGGCATATATATAAATATCTTTCAAAGATAAAGCTTTAAGCTGTATTTAACCTTTTAAAAATTTTAGTTAATTGTAATATTAAATAAAAACTTATATTAAAGCTGATGGTGAGTTAATAATTATTTCCAATTTTTACTTTTACTTGTTCTTCCGATTCCAGGATTAAATGCGTTAGTAGGATCGAGATCTTTATAAAATTTTCTTAATGTTAGTTTTGCAGTATATTCATGTCCAACATTATGTTCTGCAGGGTACTCTGCTCCTCTTTTGTCATAGGTTTTTAAAAGTAAATTTTTTAATTTTTCGGCATCAACATCTTTTTTAACAATATAATTTTGATGAAGAACATGACAGAATAGATGCCCATAGTAAAGTTTCATTTCAAGCATATCATCAATTTCTTTTGGCAACTTTTCAAACCAGTTTTTTTCGTTTCTGGGAAATGCAATATCTAGAGACATCATCTCCCCATGATCCTTGCTGTTAAGGATATGATATCTGCCAATCGCACTTGCAGAAACAAATCTGTGAAGTGATGCTTTTTTTGATTCAAAATCATCACACTCAAAATAATCACCATTATTATTTTCGAAAATTTTATTAAAATATTTCCTAGCCTCATCTATCCCATCATCTGACATCTCTATAATCCAGTGATGCTCATATAAGTTCCTGAATTCTTCCATTCTTTTTGGTAAATGATTAGGAAAAAAATTACTTAAAAATTGCATTAATCTATCAGAGAAATTATTAGGGAGGAATTTTAGTTTTTTTGCAATAATATCCACCTTTCTTTTTAGTTCAAATAATGTTGGCAGAAATGTGGTCCCTAATCTTTCAATTACCAAAAAGGTGTCTTTACTGTACTTTTTCGCCGCATCATAACAGTCTCTGTGTAGATAATCACCAAGTGTTGGTAAAGTTTTGAATGAAGAGAGAATATCTCGGCGTATTTTCCAAAAAACATCTGGATCATTTGTTCCAACATAGAATACTTTATTATGAATAGGTGAAAGGTAAGTGTCTAAACGAACAGCAAAAACTGCTATTTTCCCTGCACTTCCAGATGCTCCGTATAGAAGTCTACTGTCAGAATTAAATCTTGCCGGGGAATCTTTGTCAATTTCTCTAACAATCTTAGAATATTTGTCATCAGATCCTAACCTATTTGTATTTCTGATATCAGATTCTTTATAATTTTGATTTTGTAAATTATCTAAAATATCTTCTGGTTCAGAACCTAAATCTATTTCTAATTCATTAATAAGTTCTAATTTACCTTTTTTATTAATTTTTGCATACAAAGCCATTTCTGTGTATGATGGTCCTCTTTGGACTAGAGAACCCCCAGCATTATTGCAAATTCCACCAATTATTGATGCCCCTATGGAAGTTGATCCAATAATTGAATGGGGTTCTCTTCCGTAGGGTTTTAATTTATTTTCTAAATCATATAAAGTACTTCCGGTTAAACCTACTATTTGACTACCTCGATTTATGATATGAATATTATTGATTCGCATTGTATTTATAACTAATACGGGTCTATCATAATCATCTCCAAAGGGAGTTGAACCGCCTGTTAGACCAGTATTAGCTGCTTGCATTATAACTATTATATCATGTTCTACACAAATCTGTAAAATCCTCCATATATCACTCAATTTGTCAGGTTTTAATACTGCTAATGTCTTTCCAGCTCCATATCTCCAACCCTTTGAATATGGTAATTTATTCCATTCTTTTGTAAGGACATTTCGATCTCCTATTAGTTTTCTGAATTTGTCAATTACCTTTTTTTTATTCATTTGTAAAAAACATAATTAAATTAATATGGGCTAAATTAAGGATAAGTTTCCCATTTCACAGCAAATGATTAATTTAGCAGATTCACAGATAGATATGTTAAAAAAAATAATTGTCTTTTCAAGCCTGGTATTAGTATTCGCTTCATGTGATACTAGTTCATCAACATTAAAAATTAGAGGAAATACCGACCTTCCTGATGGAACAGACTTATATCATTTAGTCGCTGACCAAAACAATCAACCAAAAACATTAGACACAATAAAGGTTAATTCAGGTTATTTTGAATTAAAAACTGAAATTATTGAACCAAATATTCACTTTCTTCAAATAGAGGGAAAACAGGGTACTTTTCCTTTCATTGCTGAAAATGGAACTGTAGATATTCAAGTTTATAAAGATAGTCTAGCAGCTTCTGAAGCAAAAGGAACTGTTTCAAATGACGACTTTATGAGGTACAAATCGGAGACAAAAATCTATATAGAGTCTTTAAATGGAATTGGTAATGATCTTCAACAAGCAATGATATTAAAAGACAGTTTACTTGCAGAAGATTTAAAGGAACAATATCAAGATGTTAGAGATCAAATAGAGAATTATGAATTAAATTTCATCAAAGATTCACCGAATTCATTGATATCTGTTTTGATCTTGGAACGTTTTGTAACAAATAAAATTATACCTATAACTGAGTCAAAATCTATTTTTGAAACATTTAGTAATCAAATAAAAAATACAAATTCAGGGCGAATAATACAAAAACAATTAGAAGCAACCCCTAAAGCAGAAGTTGGACAAATTGCACCATCATTCAAAGGATCTAGTCCAACTGGTGATCAATTTGTTTTAGAGAGTAAATTGGGTAAAATTACAATTATTGATTTTTGGGCCAGCTGGTGTCGCCCTTGTAGGGTTGAAAACCCAAATCTAGTTCAACTTTATAGAAAAAATAAAGATCGAGGCTTAAATATAATCGGTGTTTCACTTGATAGGGAAAAATCAAAGTGGGTTCAAGCTATAGAAGACGATGGTTTGATTTGGGATCATGTATCTAACTTAAAATTCTGGAATGATCCTATCGCTAAATTATATAAGGTATCTGCTATCCCAGCTACTTTTATTCTTGATGAAAATGGAGTTATTATTGCCCGTGATTTAAGAGGAATAGCACTTTATAATAAAGTTGAAGAACTTTTAAATAGTATATAACTATTAGTTTTTATTAAAATACAATAGGCAACCTGCAAAAATTGTGATGATGCTTAAAACTCCTAGCATCAATTGTGAGGTAAAAATTACTTGATAATTAAAAAAAATAGTTACTAGAATCCCTCCTACAGCTCCTCCAAAGTGAGCTGTATGGCCAATATTGTCATTTTGAGTCTTCATGCCATAAAGAGTATAAGTCATATACCCTATTCCAAACAGATAACCAGGAATTGGAATCGGAATAAAAAAGATCATTAATTCAATACTTGGATATAATAAAAGTGCACTAAATAATACGCCTGTGACAGCGCCACTAGCACCTACAGCAGAGTAATTCGGTTGATTGTAATGAAAAGCATATGCAAATAAATTACCTGTAATTAAACTCCCAAAATAAAGAATAGAAAATTCAATTGTCCCTAGAGCTGAAAAAACAAAGGACACAAAAAAATAAAAGGTCATCATATTAAACAATAAGTGTGTAGTATTTACATGAAGAAAACCTGATCCAAACAATCGAAAATAATCTCCTTCCCTCAGTTTTCTAATTTCAAATCTATATTTGTTAAAAAATATATCGTCTTTAAAACCTCTCAAACTTACTATGACATTTACAAGTATTATTAGAATGCCTAATGGAGGAATGTTTTGTATCATAAATTTTATATGTCAAATTTTATCCCTTGAGCTAAAGGAAGTTCACTAGAAAAATTTACTGTATTAGTTTGTCTTCTCATATATAACTTCCAGGCATCCGAACCGCTTTCTCGTCCTCCGCCAGTTTCCTTTTCACCCCCCAAATGCGCCACCAATCTCAGCTCCTGATGTACCTATGTTTACATTTGCAATTCCACAATCACTACCCCAATGAGATAAAAATGTTTCATTTTCTATCATATTCAATGACATGATTGAAGATGATAAACCTTGTTTTACTTCATTTTGAATAGCTATCGCCTCCTCTATATCTCCTTGATATTTTATAATATATAAAATTGGTGCAAAAGTTTCTTGATGAACAATTGGAGCATCATGATCAATAATTGCTACTGCAGGTTTTACATAACAATTACTTCCATATTCTTTTTCAGATAAAATACCACCAGACACAAGCCAAACTCCTCCTTGTGATTCTACTTGAATTAAAGCATCAGAATACACAGCCACAGCATCTGAATCAATTAGTGGTCCCACATGATTATTTTGATTTAATGGATTTCCAATACGTAATTGTTGATATGCTTTCTGTAAAACCTTAGTAAATTCTTCAAAAATTGATTCGTGGACAATTAATCTTCGTGTTGAAGTACAACGCTGACCGCATGTGCCTACAGCCCCAAAGACAGAAGCTCTCATTGCAGTATTTAAATCTGCATGTGGAGTAATTATAATAGCGTTATTTCCTCCTAATTCTAATAATGATTTTCCCAATCTTGCTCCAACACGTTGAGCCACATCTTTTCCCATAGAAGTTGATCCAGTTGCGGACAACAATGAAATACGTTGATCTTCTGCCATCCACTTACCAACTTCCGCTCCTCCATTTATAACACACGATACCCCATGAGATATATTGTTATTATTCAAAACATCAGAAATTATATTTTGACAAGCTATGCTGCACAAGGGTGTTTTTTCGCTTGGTTTCCAAATACAAACATTACCACAAACCCAAGCTAAGGCAACATTCCAACTCCAAACGGCTACAGGAAAATTAAAAGCTGAAATTATACCCACAACACCTAGAGGATGGTATTGATCAAAAAGACGATGAGATGGACGTTCAGATGTCATAGTTACGCCATGTAATTGTCTTGAAAGACCAACAGCAAAATCACAAATATCAATCATTTCCTGTACTTCCCCTAGTCCTTCCTGTAATGATTTTCCCATTTCCCAAGAAACCAATTGTCCTAAGAAAGTTTTTTTCTCTCTAAGTCTATTTCCAAATTGTCGAACCAA
This sequence comes from uncultured Bacteroidota bacterium, assembly GCA_902517245.1. Lineage (GTDB taxonomy): Bacteria > Bacteroidota > Bacteroidia > Flavobacteriales > Flavobacteriaceae > MS024-2A. The sequence continues at coordinate 15,183 of CABYBK010000001.1, forward strand.
TTCGCCTCTTTGTGGTGCAGGAATTTTTCTAAAGCTCAAGAAAGCATTTTCAGCTTTTTCAATTATATCCTCATAATCATCTACTGATGCTGTTTCAACCTGACCAAGTAGGCTATTATCTACTGGGCTGAATGAAGATATTTTAGGTCCTGAACCAAACCATAAGTCGCCTGCACTACATGCTTTTTGATTTGAATTTATTCCTAGATTTTTTAATACAGTTTTAATTTCCATCTCTATCTATAATATTTATTTTTTTATCTGAGCGGTAAAGGTACTCTCAAATATTCGATCCGCGTTGGCCGTTTCAAAACCTTCTCTACGGTGTTTACGCTCTAATTCTGTCTTTTTTAAATGGAGGTATTGAGGAAGTGGACTCCTCTCGGCAAATTCAACATAACTGCCAGCAATATTTTTTGTTTTTTTGCTATGAAACTCAGCCTCAACTATATTGGCAACTGAACTGCTTTGACGTAAAAGTCCGTCTTTACTGGTTTTGATTTCACCTCCTGAAGTATTAAGTTTTATTCCAATACCCTTAAGAAATATATTGAAAGATTTTAATTTGTCATATGGATCTGGGAGATCATGAACACTAATGGTATAATGATTGAGATAGTATCTATTATAGATTACCCAAGCTGCATATTCGCTTTCTTTTAGTAACAATTCATATTCTTCAAGTTTAGGTAAGTCCCAAAGAGGTGTTTGAAAATAATTTGCTACTTCTTTTGAATCCTCAAGATCTAATTCATCTACAGGGTCATTTTTTATAGAATTAGTATGTGATCTAATAATATTTTGTGCATCTAACGAAAGATTATTTACTTTGAGTTCACTTATAAAAATACGCGGTAAATCTTCCGTTGGGGGTGAATACCAGAAAGCATCTAATTTTTTAGCCTCAAAGTGATAAAAATCCATACGAGTATAACCATGTGCTAAAAATATTTTTTCAAATGAAGTTATTCCTAAATTAGAAACTCCCAATGTCCTAAAAGCAATATGATCATTAATAATCTCATTTTGACTATTGACTATTCCTTCCTCAACCATAGCTTTTGTTATTTTACTAACGTCAGGTACACGTTTAGAATAAATATTGAACAAAGCATCTAAAATCTGAGTCATTGTTGTTTTACTTCTAAACTTCATATTCTAATTATTTATATTCATAAAAATAAAACTCCTTGGGCTATATTTTAATCTTTTTAATAAGAATTTCTTCTTAATAGTAATATCCCTAAGAAAAAAAGAAAAATGTATTTTTAGAAAAAAATACAATTGAGCGCTATTATTTATTACTTAAGTTTCCCTTTCATTTTTGTTATTTCGCGTTTACCTTTTCCAATATTTTATTTCTTTTCAGATGTTATTTGTTTTCTGTTATATAGGGTGTTTAAATACAGATTAAAAGTTGTAAGGTCAAACTTAAAATTCGTTTTCCCTCATTTTAGCAGTAATAAAATCCTTCAAATAGAAAAAAAATTTTATTCTCATTTTAGTGATTTATTATTAGAAATAATAAAATCTATGGGGATGAATAGAAATCAAATGTTAAGTAGATTTAAATTAAAAAATATTGAAGTTTTAAAGGCTTTTGAAAATCAAAATTCATCCGTATTTCTAATCTGTGGTCATTATTCGTCTTGGGAGTGGATGATGTCTTTGGGTTACCATATTAAACACAATGGGTATGGAATTTATCGTCCTATTCGAAATCCTTATTTCAACTCTTTAATAAATCGTATCCGAAGTCGGCATAATGCATACATGATTCCCCAAAGTAAAGCACTAGAGATTATAAAACAAAAAGAAAACAGAAACGAACTTGGTATTTATGGTTTTGCTAGTGATCAATCTCCTCGTCCAAAACCCCTAACATATTGGAGAAAATTTCTAGGTGCATATGTTCCAGTATATAATGGTGCTGAGCGATTAGCAACTGAACTTAACATTCCTATTGTTTTCTCAAAAATTAAACGGATCAAACGTGGGTTTTACGAAGTTGAATTTAAACTTTTAACCGATAATCCAAAATCTATGAAAAAAAATCAGATTACAGACATTTTTACTGAATGGCTTGAAGCCCAAATTATGGAGGATCCGAGCCAATACTTTTGGACACATAATCGTTTTAAATATGCTAAAAAAGCTGTTTAATCTCATTAATAAACTTCTTTGCAAGATCATCAGCAGAAACTTGGGTTTTAGCTTCGGTAATTACTCGAATAATTGGTTCTGTATTCGATTTTCTTAAATGAATCCACTCTTCAGAAAAATCAATTTTTAATCCATCGACAGTAGACATATCGTTATTGCGATATTTCCGTTTTATAGTTTTAAAAATTTGAGCAACATCAACTTCATTTTTCAAAATAATTTTATTCTTGGACATAAAATAAGAAGGATAAGATGCTCTAATATCTGAAACACTTTTCTTACGCTCTACTAAAAGAGATAAAAATAAAGCTACACCTACTAAAGCGTCTCTTCCATAATGAATATCAGGATATATAATACCACCATTACCTTCTCCTCCAATTATGGCTCCTACTCTTTTCATTTCAATAACTACATTTACCTCACCAACTGCACTTGCTGTAAAAGATCCACCTAATTTATTGGTTATGTCAGCAAGTGCTCGAGTTGAAGATAAGTTTGAAACTGTTGGTCCTATTTTTTTTGAAAGTATAAAATCTGCACATGCAACAAGTGTATATTCTTCTCCAAATGATTTACCTTTTTCATCGACAAATACCAATCGATCAACATCTGGATCAACAGCTATTCCAAAATCAGCTTTGTTTATAACAACAGCTTCACAAAGATCCTTCAAATTTTCTTCCAGGGGCTCAGGATTGTGAGGAAAATCTCCATTGGGGGTGCAATGAATTTTTACTACCTCAACGTTTAAAGCATCTAAAAGTTTAGGGATTATAACCCCACCCGAGGAATTCACACCATCAACAACAACCTTAAATTTAGCTTTTTTGATATCGATTTTATTAACATATTTTAATGAAACAGTTGCATTAATATGTTTATCCAAATAATTAGAATTTTCACTAATAGTCCCTAGATTATCTATTTCCGCATAACTGAATTTTTCAGCCTGAGCCAAATCTATAATCTTAGAACCAGCATTAGAATCAATAAATTCGCCTGCTTCGTTTAGCAACTTTAGAGCATTCCATTTTTTGGGATTGTGACTAGCAGTAATGATTATTCCTCCATCAGCATTTTCCATTGGAACTGAAATAGCAACAGTAGGTGTTGTAGAGAGACCTAAATCAATAACATCAATTCCCATTCCTACTAGAGTATGATTTACTAATGAATGAACCATAGGCCCAGAAATTCTTGCATCTCTTCCAGTAACAACAGTCAATCTTCCATGAGCTTTTCCTTTAAGCCACATTGCATAAGCAGAAGTATAACGAACAATATCTAATGGAGTAAGATTTGAGTTTGGTAGATTTCCAATTGTTCCCCGAATTCCGGAAATGGACTTAATTAATGTCATTAAAAATAAATTACTTGCAATTTAATTGATAATATCTAGAAAAATATATCTATAACTTATAATTAACATGAATTATATTAATTATGAAAGTTGAGTTTGTTTTAATTAAGAAAAAGTATCTTCATATTTTTAAATTTAATATACTCCAATAATTATATTGAATAGTTGAATTTTCTTGCTCATGTATATTTATCTGGACCTAATACACCTCTAGCAATAGGAAACCTTATTGCTGACCGTATAAAAGGAAAGAAAATAAATCTTCTAACACCAGAAATCAGAGCAGGTGTAATTCTGCATAGAGAAATAGATAATTTTACTGATAAACATTATATATTTCGAGAATGTGTTTCAATATTATTCCCGAAATATCGTCATTATAGTAAGGTCATTGTTGATATGTATTTTGACCATTTTTTGGCATTGAAATGGGATATTTTTCATGAAATTTCACTCGATAAATTTTCAAATAATTTTTACATCCAATTAGGAAATAGATCATCTGAATTTAATCCAGATATACAGAATTTCATACATAATCTGATAAAATATAATTGGTTTAAACATTACAAAACATTATCTGGGCTTGAAGAAATATTAATTCAAATGGAAAAACAAACAAAGTTCCCTTCAAATTTGGCAGCATCAATTGATGAGTTAAAGTTAAATTATGATTACTTTATGGGACATTTTTTTCAATTTATGAAGGAGGTTATTGAGTTCACTAAAATGAAAACTAACAATTTATGAAACTAAATTATTCACATTTAATACTTTTTGTGATTTTGACTATATCTGTTACAATCACAAGCTGTTTATCAGAAAAAAAAATTACAGGAGCAGTAGTTAGTGCTAGAGAAGAAGCCTCTTCAATAGGTGTAGCCATAATGGAAAGGGGTGGTTCAGCATTCGATGCTATGATTGCAACAGATTTAGCTTTAACTGTTTGCTTTCCAAATGCAGGTAATATATCTGGCGGTGGATTTATGGTTTATAGAACAGCAAATGGAGAAAAAGGTAGTATAGACTATAGAGAAAAAGCACCTTCTGGTGCTTCAGTAGATATGTATTTAGATAATGAAGGTAATGTTATAGATGGCAAAAGCACTATAGGCGGATTAGCCGTTGGTGTTCCCGGAACTGTTGCGGGTTTGGTTGCTATACATGAAAAATTTGGAACTCTTCCATGGGAGGATTTAGTTCAACCAGCTATTGATTTAGCATCAAACGGTTATTTAGTAACAAATAAACAAGAAAATAGTTTTAATTCTAAAATAAAAGAATTTATAGCTGTAAATGGTCCTGATACATTTTATGCGCAAGGATTTAAATCAGGAGACCGAGTCAAAAATCTTGCTCTCGCAAATACTTTAAAGCGTATTGCCAAATATGGTAAATCAGGTTTTTATGAGGGACCAAATGCAGATAATTTAGTTGAAAGAGTAAAAGAAACTGGAGGTATAATAACACATGATGATTTGCTAGCTTATAGCCCAGTTTGGCGTGATGTAATTAGTTTTCGATATAAAGACTTGACAGTAAATTCTATGGGTCCTCCTTCAAGTGGAGGTATATGTTTAGGACAAATATTAAAAATGATAGAACCATATGATGTAGGACAATATCAGCATAATTCAGAAAAAGCCATGCAAATTATAGTAGAGGCAGAACGAAGATCTTATGCAGATAGAAGTTTTTATTTAGGAGATCCAGACTTTTATAAAGTACCCTCAAAAAATCTACTAGATCAGGACTATTTAAATGAGAGAATGAAATCTTTTGACTTTGGGAAAGCCACTGAATCAATTGATATTAATCCAGGAACTATGCCCTTTGATGAAAGCGAGGAAACAACACACTACTCTATTGTAGACAAAATGGGAAATGCTGTTGCTGTAACCACTACTTTGAACGGGAGCTATGGCTCAAAAGTATTTGTGGATAAAGGTGGTTATTTTTTAAATAATGAGATGGATGATTTTAGTAGCAAACCTGGTGTACCCAATATGTTTGGATTGATTGGTGGTGAAGCAAATTCTATTGCACCACAAAAAAGAATGATTAGTTCAATGACCCCAACAATAGTTGAAAGAGAGGGTAAACTTTCAATGATTGTAGGAACCCCTGGAGGTTCAAAAATAATTACTTCTGTTCTTCAGACAATATTAAACGTTTATGAGTTTGGAATGGATGTTCAAAATGCTGTTTCCGCTCCACGATTTCATCATCAATGGCTGCCTGATAATATAGTTCTTGAACCAGGACGCTTTAATCAAAATACAGTGAAAAAATTGCAAGAAAAAAATTATAATATTAAAGATGAATATAATGAAATTATAGGAAGAGTAGATGCCATTTTTGTTTCAGATAATGGAGAGATATCTACAGGTGCTGATCCAAGGGGAGATGATAAAGGGGTTAACCTTTATTAATTACAAAATACCTAAAATAATACATTATAAGACTTATTTTTGTCGATTATTTTTATGAAAAAAACTGACAATTCAATACATATTGAAGGTGCTAGAGTTCACAATTTAAAAAATATAAATTTAGATATACCAAGGGATAAACTGGTTGTAATTACAGGTTTATCTGGTAGTGGAAAATCTTCTTTAGCCTTTGATACTATCTATGCGGAAGGGCAGCGAAGATACATGGAAACATTTTCTGCTTATGTTCGTCAATTTCTTGGAAACATGGAAAGACCTGAAGTGGATAAAATTGATGGCCTCTCCCCTGTTATTGCTATTGAACAAAAAACAACATCCAGAAGTCCTAGATCAACCGTGGGAACAATTACAGAATTGTATGATTATCTACGATTGTTATTTGCAAGAGCTGGAACAGCATATAGCTACGTCTCAAATGAAAAAATGATTAGTTATTCGGATAGTCAAATTCAAAATTTAATTCTTGAAGAATACCTAGACAAAAAAGTAATTCTTCTTGCTCCCATTATTAAATCAAGAAAAGGACATTATCGAGACTTATTTGACTCTCTTTCTCGGCAAGGATTTTCAAAAGTAAGAGTAGATAATATTATAGTTGATTTAACTCCGGGAATGAAATTAGATCGCTATAAAATTCATGATATCGAACTTGTGATTGATCGGTTTAAGGTTAAAAATAATAGTGATTTTTTAAAAAGACTTGAGGAGTCAATGGTTACAGCCATGCATTATGGACAGGATGTTATTATGATTCTTGATGTTGAAAAAAATACTTCTAGATATTTCAGTAGAAATTTGATGTGTCCTAGCTCGGGTATTTCATATCCCAATCCAGAACCAAATAGTTTTTCTTTTAATTCACCTAAGGGTATGTGCCCATCATGTAAAGGACTAGGAGTAAAACACAAGGTGAACTTAAAAAAATTGATTCCTGACCCTAGTTTATCAATTTCCCAGGGAGGAATTGCGCCACTTGGAACAAAAAAGGGGAATTGGACATTCAAACAGATTGAAACCATTGCAACTTGCTATAATTTTTTATTGACTGATCCAGTTAATAAAATCCCAAAGTCTGCTATGGATGTAATAATAAAAGGGAGTCGAGATAAATTTGATATTCCTTCAAAAACACTAGGAATAACAAGGACTTATAAAATTGATTTTGAGGGTTTTGAAAATTATATTGAAAATGCTTACAATGAAGCCCCAACTGCAAGTGTTAAACGTTGGGCAGCAGATTTTATGGATAGTTATTCTTGCAATGAGTGTGAGGGGTCTAGATTGAGAAAAGAGGCTTTAAATTTTAAAATTCTAGATAAAACTATCGCTGAGTTAGCAAAAATGGATCTGAAAGATTTGCATGATTGGATTAAGCAACTATTGAAAAATCTAAATAAAAATGAGCAAATCATTTCTTCTGAAATAATTAAAGAAATTCTTGTTCGACTGCAGTTTTTAATTGATGTAGGATTGGAATATCTTCAGCTTAATCGTTCATCTAAATCTCTTTCTGGCGGAGAAGCACAAAGAATTAGGTTAGCAACTCAAATTGGTTCGCAGCTTGTAGGAGTACTATATATTTTAGATGAGCCAAGCATCGGACTTCATCAAAGGGATAATAATCGATTGATAGATTCTTTAGGTTCACTGAGAGATTTAGGGAATTCAGTTTTAGTTGTAGAGCATGATAAAGATATGATGTTACGTGCAGATCATGTTATTGATATGGGCCCTCGTGCTGGAAAAAATGGTGGTGAAATTATTTCTCAGGGCTCTCCAAAGGAAATTCTTAGCCAACAAACACTAACATCAAATTTCTTGAACGGTAATTTTCGTATCGATATTCCAGAAAAAAGGAGAAAAGGAAATGGAAATAAAATTAGGCTAAGGGGTTGCACAGGAAATAATTTAAAAAATATTGATATTGATATCCCTCTTGGTGTTATGATTGGAGTAACAGGTGTTTCGGGTAGTGGAAAATCCACACTAATTAATGAGACACTATACCCTATTCTAAATAGCCATATTTATAGGGGGGTCAAAGTTCCTTTGCCTTATCAGGGTATAAGTGGTTTAAAATACATAGATAAAGTAGTAGACATAAATCAAAACCCCATTGGACGAACACCAAGGAGTAATCCCGTAACCTACTGTGGAGTTTTCAGTGAAATAAGAAGTCTTTACACAAAAACACCAGAAGCACAAATAAGAGGATACAAGGCTGGACGTTTTAGCTTTAATGTGGTTGGAGGAAGATGTGAAACTTGTCAAGGCGGTGGAATGAAAGTTATCGAAATGAACTTTCTTCCAGATGTTTATGTAGAATGCGAAAATTGTCAAGGGAAACGTTTCAATCGTGAAACATTGGAAATAAGATTTAAAGGAAAATCTATTTCTGATGTTTTAAATATGTCAATTAATGAAGCTTGTAAATTCTTTGAATCGATCCCTAAAATATATAGGAAACTTAAAACTATTCAAGATGTTGGATTGGGTTATATTAATCTAGGCCAATCATCAACTACACTTTCTGGTGGTGAGGCACAAAGAATTAAATTAGCGGCTGAATTATCTAAAAAGGATACCGGCAAAACATTTTATATTTTAGATGAACCAACTACCGGACTTCATTTTGAAGATATTAGAGTACTTTTGAATGTTTTAAATATTTTGGTAGATAAAGGTAACACTGTATTAATTATTGAACACAATTTGGAAGTTATAAAGCAAGTTGACTACATTTTTGATATCGGACCTGAGGGAGGCCGTTATGGTGGAGAATTAATCTGTGAGGGTAAGCCACAGGAAATTATAAATCATCCAACAAGTCATACAGCAAAATTTTTAAAAAAAGAATTAAAACTAATTCAACGTTTAAGATGAAAGAAGTGCGAATGAAAAACTGGAATGAAATAAAAACAAATGACTCTTGGTCCCTTTTTAAAATTATGAGTGAATTTGTAAATGGATATGAAAAACTCAGTTCTATTGGACCCTGTATTTCTATTTTTGGATCTGCAAGAACACCTTCTAATCATCCTAATTACAAACTAACAGTAGAAATTGCAAAAGCTGTTTCTGAATCTGGATATGGAATTATAAGTGGAGGTGGTCCAGGTATAATGGAAGCAGCAAACAAAGGAGCTCAAGAGGCCAATGGAGTTTCAGTAGGCCTGAATATAGTATTACCCTTTGAACAACAAAGTAATCCATACATTGATAAAGATAAACTTATAGATTTTCAATATTTTTTTGTGCGTAAAGTAATGTTTGTAAAATATGCGCAGGGCTTTATCGTTATGCCTGGCGGAGTTGGTACCCTAGATGAACTCTTTGAGGCTTTTACGCTATTGCAAACTTCCAAAGTTAATAAATACCCAATTATACTTGTAGGGGTTGAATATTGGAATGGCTTAATAGAATGGATTAAAAATAGACTTTTAAAAGATCATAATATAAGTCCAGAAGATTTAGATCTAATCGAGGTTGTCGACACCAAAGATCAGGTAATAGAATGCTTAAATCGTTTTTATATTAAGGATAATTTTAAGCCAAATTTTTAAATGTTTAAAGTTCACAAAATAAAAATATTATTTTTACCGATAATCGGTTTCATTGGCACATTAGCTAGTGGTCAAAACAGCTATTTGATTGATGCAAATGTTAACCTAAAAAGTCAAACATTAATCGTTTCTCAAACTCTAATATTTAAAAACCCATCTAATAAAGAATTAAGAAAGATATATCTTAGTGATTGGGCTAACTCTTATGAAGGAACAGAATCTCAATTAGTAAAGCATTTAGCAAACCAATTTAATCGTAGTTTTTATTTGAGTTCTAAAAATAAATTAGGTTTTACTAATATTAAACAATTAAGTGTAGATAATGAACAACTCGAGTGGTCTCGTATGAAAGATCAGCTTGATTTGATTGAGGTTTTATTAGAAAAACCTTTAAAAGCTGGAAAAAAACTAAAACTAAATTTAAATTATGAAATAAAAATCCCAGATGACAAGTTTACTGGGTATGGTATAAATTCAAACAATAGAATTTTCTTTCGTGACTTTTTTATAAGCCTCAACCCTTATATAAAGAACAAATGGCTCTTACAAAGCAACCTTGGGTTAAGAGATAATAGTAATATAAATTCCAATTATTTAATTAATTGGACTTACCCTGAAAACTACAATTTAGTAAGTAATTTATATCAAATTAAAACATTAAAAAGTTCAAAAAATGGATTTAAATTAACACAATGGAAAGGCGATAGTGTATCCAGTCCAGAATTTATTTTTGATAACGAAAATAAATTTCAAGAGATTTCTTTTGAAGATAATTTTACAATTGTCACAGATATAATTCCAAATAAAAATTCAGAAGTCGAATTAAATGAGTCTTTAAGACGGATATATAACTTCACAAATAGCCTACTTAGTCCATTAGAACATAAAAAAGTACTGATACTAAAAAAGGATTATTCAAAAAATCCATTAGTAGGAATCACTGAAGCACTATCATTCTTAAATCCATTTAGTGATTCTTTTATATATGAAACTAAATTTATCAAGGCTTACTTAGCAACTTATCTTCATGAACTCCTGAAGATTGACAAACGTAAAAATCATTGGATTCCTGGAGGAATCCAAACTTATGTTATGATGAAATACGTAAAATCATTTTATCCAAATAACAAGTTTCTAGGAGCATTAAAGGATTTTAAAGTTTTAGGAATCCGCCCTTTTAATAGTTACAGTGCTGCTCAAATTGGATTTAACGAAAGCTTCTCATTTATTTATGAATTTGGAGAACACGCAAATACTCAACAATCGGACACATTAGAAAGAGGAAAATTAACCAAATCAAATGAGCTTTATTTCTCTCCATACCATGTTGGGTCAGGATTATATTATTTAGATCAATATTTAGCGGGAGATATACTTGATGAAAGCCTCTTAAAATTTAGTTTTAATAAAGGATTGTTATCATTACAGGAAATATTGTCTAACAAAACATCTAAAAAAATAGATTGGTTTTTCAATGAATATCTTTCTGATAGAGAAGCGTTTGATCTTTATATAAAAAACGTTGTGAAAAATAAGGATTCAATTTCTGTTACAATTTCAGAAAAAAAATCACATGCAGTTCCATATAAATTAGACCTTATAAAGAAAGATAGCATTATAAAGGAGAAATGGATTTATCACTCTGGAAAAGATACTATCATAAAATTTAAAAAAGATGATCTAGATTTCATAGCTATTAACTCTAATCGTTTTTTACCTGAAAAAAATAGGCCTAATAACTGGAAAAACTTAAAATCTTCAACTGGTTTAAAACCTGTAAAATTAACCTTTTATGGTGATAGTGAGGATCTTAAGCGTAATCAATTATTTTACCATCCAATATCAGATTATAATGCTTATGATGGGTTTACAGCTGGAATGAGACTATATAATACAAGAGTCAAAAATCAACCATTTGAAATTGATTTACACCCACAATATACATTTAAGGAAAATACTTATGTTGGATTTTTTAGGACTCGATATCGATTTATAAATCATAAAAGTAAAAATTACCTAAATCAAGTATTTATAACCGGAAAAAGCTATCATTACAATACAAATCTTAGATATACATCATTACAACCTTCATTTTCCATGTATTTCAGGCCATTTGATTTGCGCTCTAATAAGCGTCAACTTTTAAATGTTTCTTGGTACAATGTTTTTCGAGATCGAGACCCTGATATTGAAGTAAATCCTGATTACAGTGTTTTACGTTTTTTACACCGTTATGAAAATGCAGATGCAGTGAATGTTTTTTCTACAAATTCAAACTTTGAGATTTCTAATAAATTTGGTAAGCTTACTTTTACTAGTCAATATCGTAAACTATTCCCTAGTGGAAGACAATTTTCAATACGTTTCTTTGCCGGTAAATTTCTATGGCATAACACAACTGAAACACAATTCTTTGATTTTAATTTAAATCGCTCTCCTGATTATCTTTTTCGATATGATTATATAGGTAGATCAGATGAAACAGGAATCTGGAGTCAACAATTTGTCCCCGCCGAAGGTGGCTTTAAGGCTTTTTTTACTGAGTCATCTGCAAATAATTATATGACATCAATTAATGCTTCTATCGGAATTTGGAAATGGATTGAATTTTATGGGGACATAGGTTTATTAAAAAATATTAATCGACCATCTAAAAGTTATTTTGATTCTGGAATAAAATTTAATTTAGTCCCTGATTATTTTGAGATCTTTTTCCCTCTTTACTCGTCGAATGGATTCGAGCCTACTCAGTCTCAATATGCCACAAAAATTCGTTTTATTTTTTCTCCACGCTTGAAGACTTTGAGTAGTTTATTTTCACGTAAATGGTTTTAAAATGAATTAAAATTAACCTATAAGGCTATAACTTTCTCATATGGTTTTTTTGTATTATTGCAGTAATTTATGAATGTTCACAACAAAGAAGAAGATCTAAAAATATCATTCGAAGCTTTCAAAGAGCGTGTTCTTCAAGATTACAAAATTGCTGTCACCAGTCGAGAATGCAGTGTATTAGGTAGACGTGAGGTTTTTTCTGGAAAAGGAAAATTTGGGATTTTTGGAGACGGTAAGGAATTACCACAATTGGCAATGAATCACTTTTTTAGAAATGGTGATTTTAGGTCAGGCTATTATCGTGATCAAACTTTACTCATGGCTCAAGGTCACTTGACTATATCAAATATTTTTTCAGCACTATATGCTGATTTAGATTCTGAGCGCGAACCAATGTCCGGAGGTCGTTCAATGGGAGGTCATTTTGTAACTGCATCAAGAAAAGAAAACGGAGAATGGCTTAATGTCATGGAAATGAAAAATCACAGTGGTGATGTATCACCTACGGGTTCTCAAATGCCAAGGCTTCTTGGACTAGCTCAAGCTTCAAAAATTTACCGCAGTTACAAGACAAAAGACCGTGAAAAGTTTTCTAATAATGGGAATGAAATAGCCTGGGGTACAATTGGGAATGCAAGCACTAGTGAAGGAATGTTTTTTGAAACAGTAAATGCTGCTGGTGTTCTTCAGGTTCCTATGGTTTTGAGCGTCTGGGATGATGGATATGGAATTTCTGTTTCTAATAAGGATCAAACAACAAAACAAAGTATATCTGAGGCTCTTAAGGGTTTTCAAAGATCCCGTAGTGAACCAGGATTCGAAATTTTAACGGTTAAAGGTTGGGACTATCTGAGCTTAATAGAAACCTATGAATATGCCTCACGTATTGCTAGAAAAGATCACATTCCAGTCCTTATTCACGTTACAGAACTAACACAGCCTCTAGGACATTCTTCTTCAGGATCACATGAAAGGTATAAGTCTAAAACTAGACTAGAATGGGAAAAACAATACGATTGTAACTTAAAAATGCGCGAATGGATTCTAAATGAAGGCCTATCGTCAGAAAAAGAACTTGAAAAGATAGAAAAAGAAGCAATTAGTAAAGTACGTACCATCAGGCGTGATTCTTGGAATGCTTATCAAGCACCAATCATAAAGGAAAAAAATAAATTTTTAAGTTTTGAGTCCATCCTAAAAGAAAAAACTTTCAACGATCCAAAAATACAATTGATATATGATCAATTAGACCGAACAGAAGAAACCAGCTATAAAGACCTTATATCAGCAGGAAGAAAAATTAATCTTCTCCTAGCTAGAAATCCTGAATCTATTGTTAAAGATTATAAAACATGGTATGAAAATCTTCTTAATACATTAAAACAAAAAATCTCATCAAAATTGTATTCTACAAAAAAAGAGGATTTAATTGCATTCAAAAGTACTCCTCCTAAATATAATGATGAAGATATATCAGTTGATGGAAGAGTAATTATTCGGGATAATTTTGAGGCTTTATTTAAAAAATATGACAATCTCCTTATGTTTGGTGAAGATGTTGGAAAAATTGGCGATGTAAATCAGGGAATGGAGGGGCTACAGAAAAAATTTGGAGAAATTCGAATTGCAGATACTGGGATTCGAGAAGCTACTATTGCTGGACAGGGAATCGGCCTTGCACTAAGAGGATTTCGGCCAATAGCTGAAATTCAATATCTTGATTACATTTTGTATTGTATTCAAATATTAAGTGATGATTTAGCTTCTATGAGCTACAGAACTGTAGGTAAGCAAATTGCGCCATTAATTATTCGAACCCGAGGACATAGACTTGAAGGAATTTGGCATTCTGGATCACAAATGGCAGCAATGATTCATTTACTTCGTGGAATACACATCTTAACACCAAGAAATATGACCCAAGCCGCTGGATTTTATAATACTCTAATGCAGATTGACCAACCGGCGGTAGTAGTTGAATGTCTAAATGGATATCGCATAAAAGAAAGACCACCAGTAAACCTTGGTGAATTTACTGTTCCTCTAGGAAAAATTGAGATAGTCGTTGAAGGAGAAGATATAACCGTGGTATCATATGGCTCTACATTAAGAACTGTAGAAGCAGTAACAAAGCGTCTAAACCAAGAGGGAATATCAATTGAAATTATTGACATTCAAAGCTTGATACCTTTCGACCTTTCAAATGAAATTTGTAAGAGTATTGCGAAAACTAATAGATTGCTAATTGTTGATGAAGATGTGCCAGGGGGTGCATCATCATATATATTGCAGCAATTATTAGAAAAACAAAATATTTTTGAGTTATTAGATTCTGCGCCTAAGTTACTATCTGCAAAATCACACCGTCCAGCATATGGTGGAGATGGAGAATATTTCTCTAAACCTTCTGAAGATGATATTTTTGAATCTGCGTATACAATTATGAATGATTCAAATCCTAATAAATTTCCATTATAATCTTTATTAAAACATTTATAGGGTAAATAGTTTAAGCAGTAATTCTTCCATAGTTTGTTTATATGTAACATTATTTGTGTTTATGCCTTTACTTTTTAAATCGGCTTCCATTATATGATCCATTGCTAAAGAAATTTGACGCATATTTAATCTTTTAGCAGCTGCTGAATATTCAGAAATAAAAAAAGGATTTATCCCTAAAATTTTTGGATCACTAGTAACTCCTTTAAGTAATAATAGTTTTTTAAAATAATTATATAAGTTTGATAATACTAAAACTAGTGGATGATCTTTTGTGTTTCTGTTAAGAAATTGAATTATTTGAAAAGCTTTGGAGAAGTTTCCACTACCAATAGCTTTCTGCAATTCAAAACTGTTATATTCCTTACTTATGCCTATATGTTTTTCAATATGTTCCTCAGTAACAACATCTCCATCTGTTACTATAATTTTTAACTTTTTTAACTCCTGGTCTAAATTTTCTAAATTCGAACCTACATAGGCAGCTAATAACTCCGTTGCAAGGGGAGAAATCTCAATGTCTAAAATTTCAGCCTGTCTTTGAATCCAAGAATTTAGCTTGTTTTCATATATCGGCTTTGTAAGAAGTACATCACCATTTTTTTCTATTGCCTTAAATAATTTTTTACGCTTATCAAAAATTTTATTTTTATAGCAAATAATTAATATAGTCTGCAAATTCGGTTTTTGAGCATAACTAGTAATCACATCAAGTTCATACGTATTTATAAGTTGAGCATCTTTCAAGATTACTGTATTATACTTAGAAAGCATAGGATACCTCTTAGCACATTCAAGTATCTGAATAGCTTTAGTTTCTTTTCCATAAAAAACAGATAAATCAAAGTCATTTGATTTGTCGTTAGACAACTTTTCCATTAGCACTTTCAAAGTAGCATCTATAAAAAAAGATTCCGTTCCAGATAAAAGGTATAATGGAGAAAATTGATTTCTTTGAATTTTAGAAAGGAGTGAAAAGAACTCTTTCATTAGAAAAATTTATTGCATTTTTACATGATGGAGAAACTAAATTTTCCAGAATTTAATGTCTTAATCAAAAATAAGGAAAATAAATCCTACATCTTTGATCCTGTTAGAAAAAAATGGTTGTTTTTTACTCCTGAAGAATGGGTCAGAGTTCATTGTATATTTTACCTTATTGAAATAAAAAAATATCCTGCTTCTTTAATGAAAATTGAAAAAGAATTAAGGCTATACAATACTAAGAAACGCTTTGATATATTAGTTGCAGGATTGAACTTAAAACCTTTAATATTAGTAGAATGTAAAGCTCCTTCTGTTAAAATAAACCAAAAAACATTTGACCAAATTATACGCTATAACTTAGAGCTAAAATGCCCATATTTGATGGTTACCAACGGGCTGAATCATTACTTTTGTAATATGAATTTGAAAAAAAATAAAATTTCCTTTATAAATGAACTTCCTAATTATAAAATTGATCCATGAAATCTATAGCTATCGTTTTATTAAACTTCAATGGAATTAAATTACTTAAAGAATTTTTAAATGATTTGATTACAAATAGCCCTGAAGCGGACATAATTTTGGTAGATAATAATTCTAATGATAATTCAGTTAAATGGTTCAAGGAAACACACCCAAATCTTCAATGCATCGAACTAACCAAAAACTTTGGATATGCAAAAGGATATAATGAAGGACTAAAAAACTTAAAATACGAATATTATGGATTATTAAACACTGATGTTCGGGTCACAAAAAATTGGATTTTACCCTTGATAGAAAATTTTAAAATCAATCCTGATGTAGCTATTATTCAACCTCACATACTAAATCAAAACAAACCTAATCACTTTGAATACGCTGGTGCAGCAGGTGGTTATATCGATAAATACGGAATTCCCTTTTGTAGAGGACGTATTTTTAATAAAATAGAAGAAGATGAGGGACAATATGACGGAATTAAAGAGGTTTTTTGGGCCAGTGGAGCTTGTTTTTTGATTAGAAGTAAAGTTTTTTGGAGATTAGGAGGGTTCGATAATGATTTTTTTGCCCATCAAGAAGAAATAGATTTGTGCTGGAGAGCTCACAATCTTAATTACAGGGCTTTAGCTATTGGTAGCTCTAAAATTTATCATATTGGTGGTTCCACACTCCCTATTTCTCCAAAAAAAACATATCTAAATCACCGTAATTCGTTGATTATGATTGTCAAGAACGTACCAAATAAAAATTTATATTCAATTCTGTTTTTTCGTTTGATTCTTGATGGATTTATTGGACTTTTGTTTTTTTTAAGATTGAAGTTTTCCTTTACTTGGGCAATAATAAGGGCTCATTATGCGTTATTTAAAATGTTCAAATATTTAAAAACAAAGAACATTGATGAAATCAAGAGAAATGATTATTATTTTGTAAAAAACATTTTAAAAGAATATTTTTTAAAAAGAAAGCGTTATTTCACAGATTTAAATAAATAAATTAAATAAAAACTATAAATTTACAGAATTAAAAATTTAATCAAATTAACATGAAAAGAGCTATAGCTTTAATGATAACAGGTGTTTTAATCTCATCTTGTGTATCTCAGAAAAAATTTACAGAATTAGAAGAATTACAACAGAACACAAAAAATTTGTTGGATACTACATCTGTGAAGTTAAACAGTTGTAATGAAGAAAAAGAGTCTGCTCTTGCTCAACTTGCAACTCTTACAGAACAAAATAAATTCTTAAAGGCGAATAATCAGGACCTAATAAATAATATAGGTAACCTCACTACTCTATCACAGAAAGGTGCAGAAAACCTTGAAATGTCGCTTGAGAGTATGAAAGAGAAAGATATTAGAATCCAACGCATGCAAGATGCAGTAACTAAGAAAGATTCTGTAACTCTTGCTCTAGTTACTAGTCTTAAAGGTGTTCTTGGAAACATGAGCGATGAAGACATTGAAATTAACGTTGAGAAGGGAGTTGTCTACGTTTCCATTTCTGACAAGCTTCTATTTAGAAGTGGAAGCTTTACAGTTACAAATAGAGCTAAAGAAGTTTTAGGAAAAGTTGCAAAAGTTGTTAATGACAAACCAGACATAGAGTTTATGGTAGAGGGTCATACTGACAATGTACCAATCAGTAAAGCTGAAGGTGTAATTGACAACTGGGATTTATCGGTCAAACGTGCTACAGCGGTAGTTCGTATTTTAGAAAATGATTTCGATGTTTCTCCTGCACGTATGACAGCAGCTGGAAGAAGTTATTATATTCCTGTCGCGGATAATGATACATCAGCTAACAGAGCCAAAAATAGAAGGACTCGTATTGTAGTGCTTCCTAAGTTGGATCAGTTTTATGATTTAATTGAAAGTGGAATGAAAGCTGCTAATTAAATTATCTTAATAACAATAGTAAAAGGCTATCGTACGATAGCCTTTTTTTTTAATTATGATTTAAATCATAATTTTTATAAAATATTTGGCTTATGGCGTATTTTTGGAAAATATGAATATTATTAAAAATAATTTAAATGTTTTAAGGAAAGACATTCCCAGTAATGTTAAGCTAGTTGCTGTTTCAAAAACCAAAACAGAGAAAGAATTGTTAGAAGCTTATGAGTGTGGTCAACGTATTTTTGGCGAAAATAAAATCCAAGAAATGTCATCAAAGTTTGAAAATCTTCCTAAAGATATAGAATGGCACATGATTGGTCACGTCCAAACTAATAAAGTCAAATACATGGCACCTTTTGTTCATACAATTCATTCTGTAGATAGAATTAAATTATTAAATGAAATTCAAAAACAAGCTTTGATAAATGATCGAATTATAGAATGCTTAATTCAAGTTAGGATAGCAGTAGAGGAAACAAAATTTGGAATTCTACCGTCAGAATTGAATCCAATTTTGGAAAAGGCTTCAACCTATCCCAATATAAAAATAAAAGGATTGATGGGGATGGCAAGCTTCACATCGAATAGAGAACAAATAAGAAGCGAATTCAAAATCTTAGCAAACTTATTTAGACTCAATAATGAATTCAATGTTTTGTCCATGGGTATGAGTGGTGATTATTCAATAGCAATCGAAGAAGGTTCAAATATGATAAGAGTTGGAAGTAAAATTTTTGGTGAACGTAATTATTAAAAATGTACGCCGTACTAGACATCGAAACAACAGGTGGCAAATATGATGAAGAGGGCATAACGGAAATTGCAATTTACCGTTTTGATGGGGAAAAAATTATTGATCAATTTAGCAGCCTAATAAATCCAGAAAAGGAAATTCAACCCTTTGTAAAAAAACTTACAGGAATCAATAATAATATGCTGCGTAATTCACCCAAATTCTATGAAGTAGCAAAACGAATTGTAGAAATAACTGAAAATTGCATTATAGTTGCTCATAATGCAGAATTTGATTTTCGCATGTTGCAAACTGAGTTTAGAAGATTAAGTTTCACTTTCAATCGTAAAATTCTATGTACTATAAAATTGTCAAAAATTCTTCTTCCCGATCAGCCTTCATTTAATCTTGGAAAACTAATAAATAACTTGGGTATACCCTTTACAAATGAACATCGAGCACACGGTGATGCTAAAGTGACTCTTAAACTATTTCAATTACTATTAGAGAAAGACTCAAAAAAATATATTTTAAAAAAAAATATTCAGAACTTAAATCCAAATAAAACACCAACTAAATATTTGGGTATCATTGATAAATTACCCTCTGAGATGGGAATATATTATATCCACAATACAAATAATGAAATTATTTATATAGGAAAAAGTGATAATATCAAGAAAAGGGTTATAAGTCATTTGACTGGTTTTAAAGAAAAATCTTTAAAAATTCAAAATGAAATTTCTAATGTAAGCTACTCTCTTACTGGGGGTGAACTTATTTCACTGTTGAAAGAACAAAATGAGATTAAATTAAATAGCCCTATTTATAATGAATCAATGAAGTTTCGCCTATTCCCAATAGGTATTAGAATTGATTTTTCATACGACTACCCAAATATTATTGTCGAGCAAGTAAAAAAAGATAGACAATACTTGTGTGTTTACAAAAATAAAAAGACTGCTAAAACAGCTATATTTAAGTTTATAAATGGCACTATCAATAAAGAATCTATTTCAGATTACCGTAAAAAAATAAACGCTTTCTGTAGATCATTTGAATACCAATCAAGAAATTTTCTTTTGATTGATAAAGGACGACAAAGTGGAGAATTCTCATTTATCTATATAGAGGATAATAAATTTCTAGGCTATGGTTACTATGAACTGAACCATCAAATCAAAACTAAAGATCAGATTGAATCTAGATTAATACCCATTGAAGACAACTTAGATACTCAAAAATTGATACGTAGTTTTATTTTAAGAAAAAAATACATTAAGTTGATAAATCTACAGAGCAAAGATTGAATTTTTTTAAAATGAATAAATTAATGAAAACTGTTTTTTAATTATGAAAAAATGGCAACACCGTTTACATACCATAATTTACGAAGCTGACACCTTCTCAGGAAAGCTTTTTGACGTTTTACTACTAATCACTATTCTTCTAAGTGTATTATTTGTAGCATTAGAAAGTGTTGACTCTATAGACTTTATTTACCATAATATATTAAATATTGCTGGTTGGGTTGTGACTATTCTATTTACAGTAGAATATATTTTGAGAATTATTTGCGTTAGGCATCCTTGGAGTTATATCTTTAGCTTTTACGGTATCATTGATTTAATATCAACACTTCCAAAATACCTCTCTTTATTTTTCATTGGGAGTAACAGTTTAATTGCCTTAAAAGCTCTACGACTACTTCGCGTTTTTAGAATTTTAAAACTCACACCATATATAGGAGAATCAAATATTTTGATAAAAGCTCTTAAAGCAAGTCGAGCTAAAATTTTTGTATTCATATTCGGAGTTTTTATTTTATGCATAATTTTTGGGACATTAATGTACTTGATTGAAAATAAAGAAAGTGGATTTACAAGCATACCTAGAAGTATATATTGGTGTATAGTAACGTTAACTACTGTTGGATATGGTGACATTGCCCCACAAAGTCCTTTGGGGCAATTTTTAGCTTCATTTATTATGATTTTAGGTTATGGTATAATAGCAGTTCCAACTGGTATTGTAACTGCAGAATTTTCAAAAAAATATAAAGTAGATACTAATACTCAAGTATGTCCTTACTGTATGGTAAGTGAACATAAACAGAACGCTGTATATTGTCATCAATGTGGAAAATCAATTAATGATGTCAAATAAAACACTTATATATATTGCTGGACCAACTGGAATAGGCAAAACAAAACTAAGTATTGATCTAGCAAAAAAATTCGAAACTGAAATCATATCCTGTGATTCTCGTCAATTTTACAAGGAAATGATAATTGGAACTGCAGTTCCAACCAAAGATCAACTTAAAGAAGTAAAACATCACTTTATTCAGAATAAATCAATAAATGATAATTATACAGTTGGGGATTTTGAAAAAGATGCTATGAATAAAATTGGTGATATTTTTAAGAATAACGATAAAATAATTATGGTTGGTGGATCTGGTCTATATGCAGACGCCGTTATGTTTGGACTTGATGAATTTCCAAAGGTACCTTCTAAAGTAAGAGAACAAATTTATCAATTTTACCAAACTCATGGTTTAAAATCACTACAACAATTACTTTTAGAAAGAGACCCCAAATACTATAGTAGAGTAGATAAAAGTAACCCTGTGAGACTACTTCGAGCTTTGGAAATTTGCATTATTTCGGATAAACCATATACTTCATTTTTAAGAAAAAAAGAAAATAAAAGGGAATTTGTATCAAAAACGATTGTGTTAAACTGCGAAAGGAGCTTATTATATAGTAAAATAAACAAACGTGTAGATTCCATGATAGCTTCAGGCTTAGAATTAGAAGTTAAAAAATTATTAGAGTATAGGGGTTTGTCCCCACTTAAAACTGTAGGTTACAAAGAATTTTTTCCATATTTTGATGGAGATATAAGTTTTGAAAAAGCTGTTTCTGAAATTAAAAAAAATACTAGAAGATATGCTAAACGTCAAATTACTTGGATCAAAAAATACAAAAATGCAATAACGATTCTTCCAAATACAACTTCTGAACAAACTTATAGGATGTTAGATGAAAATTAAATTTTTTTCAAATATGATTTAATATTGTTTTGAATACGTTTTGAAATATATTCATTTGGAGCTTTTATGAATTCTTCACCTGTGATTTTTTCATACAATTCAATGTAACGATTTGAAATAGACATAATAATGTTATCGTTCATTTTTGGAAGCTTCTGGCCACTTAAACCCTGAAAACCTTCACTAATTAACCATTGTCTTACAAACTCTTTGGATAGTTGCTTTTGCGCTTCTCCCTTTTGTTGTCTTTCATAATAACCGGACTTATAGAAATAGCGTGAAGAATCAGGAGTATGTATTTCATCAATCAAAACAATTTCACCTTTTTCTGTTTTACCAAACTCATATTTTGTATCAACAAGAATTAATCCTTGCTTGTCAGCAATTTCTGAGCCTCGTTTGTATAATTCGTGGGTATATTGTTCAAGAATTTTATAATCTTCCTCACTTGCTATTCCCCTTTTGATTATTTCCTCTCTGGATATATCTTCATCATGTCCTTCCTCGGCTTTTGTTGCCGGTGTAATAATTGGCTCCGAGAGTTTGTCATTTTCTTTAATACCTTCTGATAGAGGAACACCACAGATCAAACGTGAGCCTTTATTATATAATCGGGCTGCGTGTCCAGCTAAATAACCACGTATTACCATTTCTATTTTAAAAGGTACACATGCTTTTCCTATCGACACATTTGGATCTGGAGAAGAAATAAGCCAGTTTGGAACAATATCCTCCGTTGCACTAAGCATCTTGGTTGCAATTTGATTTAAAATTTGACCTTTATAAGGAATTCCTTTTGGCAAAACAACATCAAAAGCTGAAAGACGGTCCGTAGCAACCATAATCAATAAATTGTTATCTATATGATATACTTCACGAACTTTACCTACATATTTAGATTGCAAATTACCTAATTGAAGATCAGTATGCATTAAAGTTTTTATCATTTTAATTATTATGTTCTATTTTTCTATATGAGTCAATTATTTTTTTTACTAATGGATGTCTAATAACATCTTTATCATCTAGGTAGACTATTCCAATATCCTTTGTGTTTTTTAAAATTAAAAGAGCCTCTTTTAATCCAGAAATAGTACGCCTTGGAAGATCTATTTGACCGGGGTCACCGGTAATCATGAACTTAGCATTTTTTCCCATACGAGTTAAAAACATTTTCATTTGTGAATGAGTTGAATTTTGTGCTTCATCTAAAATCACAAAGGCATTATCAAGTGTCCGTCCTCTCATGAATGCAAGTGGCGCAATTTGAATTGTCCCCTTTACGATATATTTTTGTAAAGTATCTTTTGGTAGCATGTCCCTTAATGCATCATAAAGAGGCTGCATATAAGGGTCAAGTTTTTCATTAAGATCTCCTGGAAGAAATCCTAAATTTTCTCCCGCCTCAACGGCTGGACGTGTCAGGATAATTCTTCGTACCTGTTTTTCCTTGAGCGCCTTAACGGCTAATGCTACTCCGGTGTAAGTTTTTCCTGTTCCTGCCGGACCTATAGCAAATACCATATCTTTTTTATACATTAATTCAACTAAACTTTTTTGGTTTAGTGTTTTTGCCTTTATTATCTTGCCTCCTACCCCATGAAGAATTAAAGTTTCTGTTCCACCAATTAAAGGGTCACTATCCTTATTATTTGCTAAAATAATACGCTCTATAATTTCTTCATTAAGAATATTGTATTTTCCAAAATGGGCAACTAACATTTCCGTTCGTTTGCCAAACTCTTCAAGTAAGGTATCTTCTCCGTAGGCTTTTAATGTATTACCTCGTGCTATAATTTTAATTTTAGGAAAATATCTTCTAAGCTTGGCTATATTTGAATTTTGGCTTCCAAAAAATTCTTGAGAATTAATTTCACCTAAATCAATTTTTATTTCATTCAAAGGCTGAGTGTTTAAAATGGTTTATTTTTGTAAATTATCAATGATTATGGATATAAAAGTAGAGAATTTAACTCAAATATTTTTTTAAAAAAAACTTTATGCCCATAGTAACACTAACTACAGATTTTGGACATAAAGATCATTCTGTATCTGTTATAAAGGCCGCTCTGATACACCAAATATCTGACCTAACTATAATTGACATTTCACACCAAATTAGCCCTTATAATCCGTCAGAAACTGCCTATATTTTAAAAAATGCTTTTCGAGCTTTTCCAAAGGGAAGCATTCACATTGTTGGAGTTGAATCAGAATGGACACCAGAGAATATTCATATTGCTATTGAATTTGAAGGTCATTTTTTTATTAGTGCTGATAATGGAATTCTATCTATGATCTTAGAAAATCTAAAAGCAACAAAAATTGTTGAAATAAATATTCATAAATCTATAGTTACTTCTTTTCCAGTGTTAGATGTTTTTGTTAGTGTAGCTGCACATATCGCTAGAAATGGTACTTTAGAGGTAATAGGTAAGCCAATAGTGAAAATTAAAGAGCTTACTAATATAAATCCAGTAGTCAATCGCGAAGGAAATCAAATATTAGGCAGTGTAATTTACATTGACAATTATGGAAATTTAGTAACTAACATAAAAAAAAAGTATTTTGAAGAAATTCGAAAAACGAGGAATTTTACAATATTTGCTAGAACAGTAAAATTTAAAAATATTTATAAAGGATATAGTGAAGCGATAGATTTTAGTCTTCCAAAAAATAAAAGAAATGAAGATGGAAAAAAACTGGCCTTATTCAACTCTGCAAATCATTTAGAATTAGCTGTTTATAAAAGTAATCCCCAAACAGTAGGAGGAGCCAGTTCGCTTTTTGGACTAGATTATCGTGATCCTGTAACTATAAAATTTGAATAAAATGTGGGTGATAGCTAAAAGAGAATTAAGCTTTTATTTTAGACATATTGTGGGTTATTTAGTTGTTGGATGCTATCTAATTATAAATAATCTTTTTCTTTGGTTTTTTGATACTCAATATCAATTACTTAATTCTGGTTTTGGAGATTTAAATTCCTTTTTTGAAATAAGTCCGATTCTTTTTCTTTTTCTAATTCCTGCTATTAGTATGAGGAGTTTTTCAGAAGAAAAGTCAAACGGAACTCTTGAACTTTTAATCACAAAACCTCTTAGTTCTTTTGAAATTTTTGGAGGAAAATTTATAGGGATTGCCTTAATTATAATTATAATACTTTTATCAAGTTCAATAAATATTTTGGCTGTCTTCACATTAATAGAGGAGCAGTCTAAGTTTGATTGGGGGAGTTTGTTTTCATCTTATCTTGCATTACTGCTTATGTGTTTGTCTTTTTTAAGTATGAGCCTTTGCAGTTCGATTATTTTTCGAAATCAAGTATCTTCATTTTTAGTGGCAAGTTTACTCTGCTTTGGACAATTTTTTCTTTGGGATTTAATCGCTTATTTATTATCTGACCCTGGATTATACCAATTCATAACTGATATTGGAATACAAAAACACTATTTGAGTTTATGTAGGGGAATTCTAAGACTAGAGGATATCATTTATTTCTTAGGGTTAATGACTATTTTTTTAATTCTAGGTATTGATCTTTTAAAAAGAGAAAAAAGTTTAATATGAATTTGAAAAAAACCATATTATTAGTTCTAATTATGATTATACTAATGGCTATAAGTCGTAAACTATTTTTGCAACTTGATCTAACAAATGACAAAAGACATAGTTTATCTGAGAATACTTTATCGCAAATAGAGGGCTTAAAAGAACCATTGAAAATTGATGTTTTTCTATCCGATAATTTACCTGGTGCTTATCTACATTTCAGAAATGAATTAGATGCTTTACTTAATCAATTAAAGTTTTACAACGATAATATAATTATACATTATAATGATCCATTTGATTTTGGAAATTCAGAAAATGTGATTAAAGAAATGCAAAAATATGGAATGCAACCTGAAATTGTTTTGGAAAACAAAAACGGAAATCGAAAAGAAACCTATATTTTTCCATGGTTGATAATAAATTATAATGAAAGATCAGAACGAGTTCAATTGCTACAAAAACAATTGGGAGATTCAGAAAATGAAAAAATAATTCGTTCGCTCCAACAATTAGAATATAATATAATAGATGGAATTTTTAAGGTTATAATAAACCAAAAAAATAATCTGGCTATTTTAAGTTCACATAAAACATCTAATGATACCAAAATCGCAGACTTACTTCAAAATCTCAAACCTTACTATAATTTAGCTGCATTTGATCTCAAAGCACCTGCAATTAGTTCCAAAGAAAGTCTAGATAATTTAAGTCGCTTCGATGTGTTAATAATATCTAATCCAAAAACTATTTTTTCACAAAGTGAAAAATATATTTTAGATCAATATGAGCTCAGTGGAGGGAAAATATTATGGTTGGTTAACGGAATTGGAATTGATCGTGATAGCCTTTTCAAAAACTCAGGAGAGACAATTTCTTTTCCACAAGAACTCGATTTAAATGATTATTTATTTAAAAAAGGAATAAGACTTCAAAAGATTCTAATTCAAGATCTTTATTGTGCTCCTATTGTGCTTGCAAATAATAATGAAAATAATACTCAGTACGTTCCATATCCTTGGGTATACTATCCCCTACCAGAACCAGAATTAACATCTATTGGAAAAAATATTGGCCCTGTATTGATTCAGTTTGCTAGTTCTATAGACACATTATCAAACCCATTTAAAAAAACCTTATTACTTAAAAGCTCAAAATTCACAAAAACTCTGGCAGCACTTTCAATCGTGAAGCTAGAGGATGCTACAAAAAAAATAAAACCAACGAGTTTTAGTGAAAGTTCTAAAGCTATAGGATACCTTGTACAAGGAAAGCAAAAATCTCTCTTTTATAATCGCATCAAACCTTTTAAAAATGAGAAGCATCTTAATAATGGAAAAACAGAGATGATCTTCTTTTCAGATGGTAATTTAGCTGAAAATCAAAATGACAAAGGAAATCCCTTAGCCCTCGGTTATGACAAATGGACTAATAATTTTTATGCCAATCGTGATCTAATAATGAATAGTATTCACTTTTTAGCAGGAAATAAGGATCGTCTTACGATAAGAAATAAATCAATGAAATTTGCAGTCTTAGACGTTAAAAAAATTGAAGAAAATGTAATATTTTGGAAATGGTTCATTTTTCTAGGGAGTATTTTTATTGTTTTTAGCATTAGTCTAATTAATCAAGTAATTAGAAGTAAACATTTACTTAAATGACTGTTGATAAGTTTTTTTAAAGTTTTAATGCTTTTCAAATTTATTTAAAGTACTTGCTGTTATGAAATTGTTCATTTCGTATTAATATTTCAAAAAACCGTAAATGAAATTTATTGTATCAAGCGCTTCACTTCTTAAGGAACTTCAAAAGTTAGGTGGAATCATTAATAATACTAATACACTACCCATACTTGATAATTTTTTATTTGAAGTCAACAAAAACAATTTAATAATTACTGCTTCTGATTTAGAAACAACTTTTTCTTCAATAATAAATGTTGAGTCAGAAATAGATAGTATGGTAGCTTTACCTGCTAGATTGTTATTGGATACTTTAAAGACATTTCCTGAGCAACCATTGACATTTTTAAAAACAGAAAAAAACACCGTTGAGATAAGTGCTAATAATGGAAAGTATGCTGTTGCCTATGTTGGTGGAGAAGAATTTCCTAAAGCTCCACAAGTAAGTGATTCAAAGACAATTCAAATAAAAAGTAATACTTTGCATACTGCAATAAACAGTACATTATTTGCAAGTGGAAACGATGATTTAAGACCTGTAATGAGTGGTGTTTTTTTTCAATTTTCTACTGAAGCTTTAACCTTCGTTGCTACCGATGCTCACAAACTGGTGAAATATTCACGAACTGATATAAAAGCTGAAGAAACGGCTGAATTTATTATGCCAAAAAAACCTTTGCAATTATTGAAAGTAATTTTACAGGGTTCAGAAGAAGATGTCTCGATTGAGTACAATGATACAAATGCTCAATTTAGATTTGGAGATTCCTCATTAACTTGTAGATTAATTGATGGTAAATATCCAAATTATGAAGCAGTTATTCCAAAAGAGAATCCCAATCAAATGCAAATTAATAGAGTTAACTTTTTAAACTCAGTGAAAAGAGTAAGTATTTTTTCAAACAAAACAACGTATCAAATAAGATTAAATATTGCAGGTACAGCTCTTCAAATTTCAGCTGAGGATTTTGACTATAGTAATAGCGCAGAAGAACGTATAGACTGCGAGTACCAAGGAGAAGATATCAAAATTGGGTTTAATTCTCGATTTCTAATTGAAATGTTAAATGGCTTAGACTGCAATAACGTTAAACTATCAATGTCTCTTCCCAATCGGGCAGGATTGTTAACTCCTTTAGATAATACTGAGGAAGGAGAAAGCATAACAATGCTCGTAATGCCTGTAATGCTGAATAGTTAGTCAAAATAAAACTATGCTTAAAATTTGAAAGAAAAGTCAAATTTTAAGATGATGCAATCACACCTTCAGATAAGTTTTTGTAAGTTCCATTTTCAAGCTTTTCACGAATTCCAGAAAAGGCTTTTAAAGTGATTTGAACATCTTCAATTGTGTGCGTAGCAGTAGGAATTAAACGTAATAATATTAACCCTTTAGGTATTACAGGATAGACTACAATGGAACAAAAAATACCATAGTTTTCCCTAAGATCTTGGACTAATGCCATAGCTTCTGGAATACTACCTTTTAAATAAACGGGAGTAACACAACTTTGAGTATTACCAATATCAAAACCACTATTTTTTAAACCATTTTGTAACGCATTCACGTTTTCCCAGAGTTTAGATTTAAGCTCGGGTTTTGTTTTTAATAGATCAAGGCGTTTTAAAGCACCTTTAACTAGTTGCATTTGTAAAGATTTAGCAAACATTTGAGAACGCATGTTGTATTTTAGATAATCAATAATTTCTTTGTCAGCTGCAACAAATGCACCAGTTGATGCCATTGATTTTGCGAATGTTGCAAAATATACATCAATTTGGTCTTGGATATCCTGCTCATTTCCTGTTCCTTTTCCATTTTCCCCTAAAGTTCCGAACCCATGGGCATCATCTACTAAAAAACGGAACTTGTATTTTGACTTTAAAGCAACTATTTCTTTCAATTTACCTTGCTCTCCCCTCATACCAAAAACACCCTCAGAGATAACTAGAATTCCGCCCCCTGTTTGGTGAGCGACCTTGGTGGCCCTTTGTAAGTTTTTTTCAAGACTTTCTACATCGTTATGCTTGTAGGTAAATCTTTTTCCAATATGAAGACGAACTCCATCTACAACGCATGCGTGAGCATCAACATCATATACAATAACATCGTCCTTCGCAACTAATGTATCTACAGTAGATAAAATTCCTTGATAACCAAAGTTTAATAAATAAGCTGATTCTTTATCAACAAAATCAGCAAGTTCTTTTTCTAATTGCTCATGTAAACCAGTATGACCAGACATCATTCTAGCTCCCATTGGATAAGCCGAACCATATTCAGCAG
Organism: uncultured Bacteroidota bacterium; assembly: GCA_902517245.1. Classification (GTDB taxonomy): domain Bacteria; phylum Bacteroidota; class Bacteroidia; order Flavobacteriales; family Flavobacteriaceae; genus MS024-2A. The sequence continues at coordinate 44,744 of CABYBK010000001.1, forward strand.
CAGCTTCAGCGTCAACTTTTCGGATTTCAGGTAGATTGGCGAGTCCTAAGTAGTCATTTACACTCCATGTAATAACTTCCTTTCCTTTAAATTTCATTCGATTTGAAATAGGTCCTTCTAATTTAGGGAAAACAAAATATCCTTCTGCTTGTGAAGCCCACTTACCTAATGGTCCTTTATTTTCGTGTATTCTATCAAATAAATCTCTCATTTCTTAGCCGTTTCATTTATATATTCAATATGATTTTGTGATTCATGGTCAGAGTCAAAAAATCCTTGTTCTTCCATCCAATCTTCACTATAAATTTTACTCATGTATCTTGATCCATGATCAGGGAACATAATTACTACTTTACTATTCTTCTCAAAAAAATTTTCTTCTGCTAATTGATTTACAGCTTGCATTGCGGCTCCAGAAGTGTATCCAACAAATATGCCCTCTGAACGAGTAATATTTCTTGCTGTATGAGCACTCTCCTCATCAGTGACCTTAACAAAGCGGTCGATAGAATCAAAATCAGTAGCTGTTGGTATTAAATTTTTACCCAAACCCTCAATACGATATGGATAAATTTCATTTAAATCCAATTCTTGGGTTTCATGGTATTTTTTTAAAACAGATCCATAAGCATCTACACCAATAATTTGGATTTCAGGATTTTGTTCCTTTAAATACCTTGCACAACCAGATATTGTTCCTCCAGTTCCACTGCTAGCGACCAAGTGCGTTATTTGTCCTTTAGTTTGTTTCCAGATTTCAGGTCCCGTAGAACGATAATGTGCTTCTAAATTTAGCTCATTAAAATATTGATTGATATAAATAGACTCTTTAATTTCACTGTGTAAACGTTTCGCAACCTCATAATAAGAACGTGGGTCGTCAGTTGGAACATTTGCCGGACAGACATGAACTTTTGCTCCCATAGCGCTGAGCATATTTATTTTATCTTTTGATGATTTTGAACTAACTGCTAAAATACAATCATATCCTTTTATGATAGAAACCATGGCTAAACTAAAGCCAGTGTTTCCTGATGTTGTTTCTATTATAGTGTCACCTGGTTTTAATATCCCTCTGCGTTCTGCCTCTTCAATTATGTGAAATGCAATTCGATCTTTGTTTGAATGTCCAGGATTAAAAGCTTCAAACTTAGCATAATAATCACCTTTAAATCCTTCAACAATTCGGTTAAGCTTAATTAAAGGTGTGTTTCCTATCAATTCGAGAATGTTTTGATAGGCATTCACATTGTCATTCATTTTTGTCTTACTTCAAAAGTTTTACAAATTTAAGGAAAAAAAATTATTCTGCCTTACCCTCTAATTGTAATATAAATGTATATTGTTTTGCTGTTTCTTTTAAAGCGTTAAATCTCCCTGAGGATCCACTGTGTCCGGAATCCATATTAGTAATTAAAAACAGTACATTATTATCAGTCTTATGTGTCCTTAATTTAGCAACCCACTTAGCAGGCTCCCAATACTGAACTTGAGAGTCATGATAACCAGCTGTTACCATTAAGTTTGGATAATCTTGTTTTTTCACATTGTCATATGGGGAGTATGACAACATGTACTTGTAATATATTTGATCATTAGGGTTTCCCCATTCGTCATACTCGCCTGTGGTTAATGGAATACTATCGTCTAACATTGTCGTTATTACATCAACAAAAGGAACAGCAGCAATTACACTCCTATATAACTCTGGAGCTTCATTTAATATTACTCCCATCAATAATCCTCCTGCAGAGCCTCCAACTGCATGGAGATGTTTTGAATTAGTATATCCTTCGTCTATGAGGTAATTAGAAGCATCAATAAAATCATTAAAAGTATTTTTTTTTGTTAATAATTTTCCGTCTTCATACCATTTTCTACCTAAATATTCTCCTCCACGAACGTGAGCAATTGCAAAAATAAATCCTCTGTCTAATAAGCTTAAACGGGTACTTGAAAAACTAGGATTAGTGGTAGAGCCGTAAGAACCATATCCATATAAAAGCAATGGAGTATCACCTTTAAGTTCTGTTTTTTTATTGTACACCAATGATATGGGGATATTTACCCCATCTCTACTCCTAGCAAAAAAACGTTTTTCGATATAATTGTTGACCTTAAAATTATTATCAATAATCTCTTGTTGTTTTAGTAATTTTTTGTTTTTGGAAACCATATCAAACTCAAAAACACTTCTAGGTGTTTTCATAGAAGTAAAACCATAACGAAGTTTAGACGTGTTGAAGTTAGGATTGAATCCAGTATACATTTCGTATGCTTCCCCTTCTGCTGGAATAATGTAATTTTCAGAACCATCCCAACTTTGTACCCTAAGATTGGTTAATCCATTTTTTCTTTCTGTAACTACCCAATAATCTTTAAAAATATCCAAGTTTTCAATTAAAACATCTTCTCTGTGCGTTATTAAATCAATCCAATTATCAGAAGAAGGTTTTGTAATTAGTGCTTTTGATATTTTATAATTAAAAGAACCATCTTTATTGTTGAGAATATAAAAATGATTTCCAAATTGATCAACTGTATATTCTAGTCCTTTAGTTCGTTTTTGAATTAATTTGAAATTGGATTCAGGTTCATCAGATTTAATAAATTGGAATTCAGAGGTTAATGTGCTATAAGAACAAATAAAAATATATTCTAAAGATTTTGATTCTGTTACGTAGACAGAATAAGTTTCATCTTTTTCATAGAAAATCAATGTGTCATTAGAGGATGGAAATTCAATATTATGTCTAAAAACTTTCTCAGGGCGAAGAGTTGTTGAATTTTTATGCACATAAAAAAAGTTTTTGTTGTCAGAAGACCAAACTGATTGGCCTGATGTATTTTTAATCTCCGTATCAAGGACCTTACCAGTAACTAAATCTTTAACATATAATGTATATTTTCTTCTTGATTTAGTATCAGTTCCATATATAACTTTACTGTTATCAGGGCTGACGTTCATACCAACTAAACGAAAATAATCATGATTTTTTGCCATTTTATTGCAATCAAAAATTATTTCCTCTAAAGCATTCATAGAGTCTTTTTTTCTTGTATATATGGGATATTGTTGACCTTTTTCAAAACGAGTTATATACCAATATCCATTGAAAAAATATGGTGCTGATTCTTCATCCTCTTTAATTCTTTTTTTAAGTTCTTGAAAAAGATCTTCACGAAAGGATTTAGAATTTTCAGTCATTTTATTATAGTAATCATTTTCACGCTCCAAATAATCAATTACTTCCGGATTCTCTCTCTCATTCATCCAATAGTAATTATCAACGCGGATATCACCATGTTTTTTTAGTTGATATGGAATTTTATCTGCATACGGTACATTAATTGTGGTATCAAAGTTCATTGGAATTTTAGTTTTACATGCTGAGAAAATAAAAATGATACTTAAAGACAATATAATTCTATCCATAAGATTTCATTTTTGTTAAAGTTGTTAACAGGTATTCGTGTTGATCTTCAGTGTAGTTTCTATGAGTAACTATCCTAATCTTTCCTTTTCCAAGTTTCATTATATGTATTTCTCTATCCTTGAGATATTTGATGAATTTAGTTTCATTTTCGGCAGAATTAAGTGAGAAAATAATAATGTTTGTTTCTACTGGCTCAATACTTTTTACAGAAACCATATTCTGTAAACAATCAGAAATCTCTCTCGCTCTTCTATGATCTTCATTTAGATCCTTCCGATGATGTTCAAGGGCATAACTACCTGCTGCAGCTAGATATCCTGATTGTCTCATTCCACCTCCAAGAATTTTTCTAATTCTAATTGCTTCTTTTATTGAATTGTTTGATCCAATTAAAACTGATCCTACAGGACATCCAAGTCCTTTGCTAAAGCAAAGTGAAATTGTGTCAAAAAGTGATCCATACATCTTGGGATCTTCTTTCGTATATTCTAATGCATTCCAAAGTCTAGCTCCATCTAAATGCAGAGCAAGTTTTTCATCTTTACACAATTTTGATATTTTTTTTATTTCATTTATGTTATATACCGCACCTCCACCTTTATTAGTAGTATTTTCTAAACAAACTAAACTGGTTCGTGGACTATGATAAAAGTCAGGTGAATTGATACAAGACTTAATTTGTTCTGATGTAATTTTCCCTCTTTCACCTCTAATCATTTTACATGAAACGCCGGAATTAAAACTAACTCCTCCTCCTTCGTAATTAAAAATATGTGCATAATGATCACAAATCAATTGATCTCCTGGTTGCGTATGGAGTTTTATGGCTGTTTGATTAGTCATTGTACCTGAGGGAAAAAACAAAGCCGCTTCTTTACCAAATAGACTGGCGACTTGGTTTTCAAAAATATTTACAGATGGATCTTCTTTAAAAACATCATCCCCAACAGTGGCATTGAACATGGCGTCTAACATGCCATCTGAGGGTGTTGTTACAGTGTCGCTAATTAAATTAATTATCATAATTAAAAATCACATGAAAATGATCCTATGGGTGATCCATCGGGAAGACGATTTACAGATGGTGGAATAAAATCTGATGGTTTATCAAAATAATGATTAATCTGGAAACGATGAGCTTCAGAAAAATCAGCTTCCTCCTGTGCTGACAACCAACGATCTAATCCAACTAATTGGGAATAGACAATTGATTTTACAATTGAGTTTGCATCTGAATGCTGACCCAAAAACATAATGTGCTTCAAAATATTAGCCTTTACTATCTCGTTTAGTTGTTCGTAATGTTTATTACGATACTTCACTTTAAAAAAATTATCAACTAACATGGTAAGAGTCTCCTTCAAAGAAAGTTGATTTGAATCAAAACCATATTGAGTCACTAGGCGATTTGCTCTATTTGGATGAAGCAACATTTTTATCAAATTATCACTTAGGCTATTTGCTGCGCCAAGGTAATCAAACGTTACACCTGTTTGAGAAATAAAATTTTCTCGTGTTCTAGGGTTAGAAAATGACCTTGGAGGCAACAACTTCCTTAATTTATTTGGAACAGAAAGTGATTTGGGTGACATAGCTTCTAAATAAACCATCAAAGCATTGCGCTGTATGATTGGTTCAACTTCTTTGACTTCATAAATTTGATCTCCTTTCACAGCATAATCATAATCAACACCGGCTATTAATTTCACCACAGCTTCTGATTGATATCTGTGAAGTAAGTAAATTGGCACAAATATGTCTTCAAGCTTAGAGTAAGGGGTATCAACTTTAAGGTGGTCTAATGATAAGTTAGACAAAGCTTTCTCACGTATTATTAATAATTTACTTAGTTCGTTAGTTACGTCAGAACCATTGTCCCAAAGGTGTGCCAAAGGATGTGCTCCTCCTATTGGTCTAGCATCATGATCTGAAATAAAACGATGCCCGTCTTCTGCACTTTTATTAAGAATATTTCTAAGAGCATTTTTCTCATTTATATTTTTAGGAAAATGACTGTATGAATAAGCAACACTAACTTTATCCCATTCCCCAATTCCAACTTCATAAGCATTATTAATTGAAATTTTATTATTGTGTAATTCAATATTTGGATGTGGATAATCCATCACCGAATTCCTTGATTTTGAACTGGCCGTAAAATTATGTGCAAAACCAAGAGTATGGCCAATTTCGTGTGCGGATAATTGCCTAATTCTTGATAAAGCCATATCAATTGCTTGTTTTTCTTTATTTTCATTTGATGAGAATGGAGATTCTAAAAGTCCTAATGCAATCATAAAATCTTGGCGAACTCGAAGACTTCCTAAACTGACATGGCCTTTAATAATTTCACCAGTTCTTGGATCTGCAACGCTAGAACCATAACTCCACCCTCTAGTAGATCGGTGTACCCATTGAATTACGTTATAACGAACATCCAAAGGATCTGCTTCATTAGGTAAAATTTTAACTTGGAATGCATCTTTAAATCCAATACTCTCAAATGCCTGATTCCACCATCTCCCACCTTCTAAAAGAGCCGATCTTACTGGTTCTGGAGTGCCATTATCCAGATAATAAATTATTGGTTCCTTTGCTTCGCTGATTGATGCCTCAGGATTCTTTTTTTCCAGCCTATGTCTATAAATATATTGTTTCTTAGTTTGATTATTGATAGGTGTTGAATAATCGTAGAATGTCATTGCGTTTGCACCAGAACGAGGATCAAAATCACGAGGAGAATATGAGGAGTCAGGTAATTCAACGAAAGAGTGATGTTGATGAATAGTAACATAGTCTGGTGAGGGAGTCACTGATGAAACTAAAGTCCCTGAAGCAGATCCAGTATAAGTTAGCATCATATCAAATTCAATATTTTTCGGAAATGCTTTTGTTCTAGGCAAATATACTGACGAACGAGTAGGATCAATTCTATACTCTCCCTCTCCAAGTTTATCTAAACGTTTAGAAACACCGTGTGCATCCTGTAATAAGAAAGGAGTTAAATCTATAATATAACCTGAAGATGAGCTTTCAATTATAGGAAAACCAAAAAGAACAGATTTTGCAAAAGCTTCATTTATAGAGCGTTCCTCCAAATAATTTTTAGAAGTTGATCTATACTTTAAGTTAGGCTGAATTAGCATTAATTTGTTTCCTGATTTAGAAAAATAAACAATACGTTCGTTGCCTAACTGTCCTCGGTCAAGTCCAATATCATTATTTCCCATCCCTGAACTTAGACTGTTAACATAAAGAAATTCGTAATTAAGTTTTTTAACTGTTAAAAAAATAGCATCTTTTAATTCTTCATATTTAAAATCAAAAAACCCATTATAATTACTATTACCATCAGAGGGTGATGAAAGATTACTGCTACTTTCAGTTTGTGAAATTGCCAAATTGTGTGAAAAAGATAAAGTGATAAAAAGTAAAATAATCCGTTTCATATATTAGTTTGTTATCATAAAACTAATAAAAACATATTAGATGTTGCATCCGGTAAAATAAAATCTATTAAACCTAAACTTTAAAAGAATTATGTTTTATAAGAATATCTTTTTTAGAACTTAAAATCTATTATTTTTGAAAAAAACATATATGATCTCTAACGAACAGTTCAAAAGCATAATAGAAAGACTTGGTGCCTTAAGACGCTATCTTTGACATAGATGCCAAAGAGATTGAAATCCAAAATCAAGAGGAAAAAACACTTGCACCAGACTTTTGGAGCGACGCTTCAGCAGCTGAACTAAAAATGAAACAATTAAGAAACCTCAAAAAATGGGTGACAGATTATAACTTAATTAATCAAAAAGTTGAAGACCTAGAAATTTTAATGGAATTTCAAAATAGTGGAGAAATTCAAAGTGAAGAAGTATTCTACGAACATGATCAAATAGTAAATCTTATTGAAGATTTAGAGTTCCGTAATATGCTCTCCGAAGAAGGAGACGATCTCAGTGCCGTTATTCAAATAACCGCAGGAGCTGGAGGAACTGAAAGTTGTGATTGGTCGGAAATGTTAATGCGAATGTATCTTATGTGGGCAGAAAAACAAGGATTTAATATTCGTGAAATTAATAATCAGCCTGGTGACGTTGCTGGGATTAAAACTGTAACATTAGAATTAAATGGAGATTATGCATTTGGTTGGCTAAAAGGAGAAAATGGTGTACATCGCCTAGTTCGTATTTCACCATTTGACAGTAATGCAAAAAGACATACCTCATTTGCTTCCGTATATGTCTATCCACTTGTTGATGAGAGTATTGAAATAGAAATAAACTCATCGGATTATACATGGGAGACAATGAGATCCAGTGGCGCCGGAGGTCAAAACGTTAATAAAGTTGAAACAGCTGTTAGATTGCGTCATCATCCCACAGGAATTATGATCGAGAACTCCGAGACTCGTTCTCAATTGGAAAATAAAAACAAAGCAATGCAACTTTTACGCTCACAATTATATGAGATTGAATTGCAAAAAAAAATGAAAGCTAGAGATGAAATAGAAGCAGCAAAAAAGAAAATTGAGTGGGGTTCACAAATAAGAAACTATGTCATGCATCCATACAAGTTAATTAAAGATATACGTTCTCAGCATGAATCAACTGACATTGACAGTGTAATGAATGGTGATATTAATTCTTTTTTAAAAGCATATTTGATGACTTATGGACAAAAAAATTTAAAATAACATAATGAAAGTAAAAAACATAATCTTTGACCTAGGGGGTGTGCTTATCGATTGGAACCCAGAGTATGTTTACCTTGACGCATTCAAAGGTAATCGGAAAAAAATGGAAAAATTCTTTGATGAAGTGTGTACATTTGATTGGAATGAAAATCAAGATGCTGGATATCCTCTTGCTGATGCCACAGAAGATCGTATTAGATTATTTCCAGAACAAGCAGATTTAATTAGGATGTATTATGGACGTTGGGAAGAAATGCTTAGAGGGTCAATATCGGGTACTGTTTCCATCTTAAAAAAACTTGTAAATAATAATAACTATAAAGTTTTTGCTTTGACGAACTGGAGTGCAGAGACTTTTCCTATAGCACTAAAGCGATTTGATTTTCTTCATTGGTTCGAAGGAATTGTTGTTTCTGGTACTGAAAGAACGAGAAAGCCATTCCCTGAAATTTACGAAACAACTCTAGAAAGATATGACCTAAAAGCTTCTGAATCGATTTTTATTGACGACAATGAAAGAAATATTGTCGCAGCAAATCTACTAGGAATTCAGACTATCAAATTTTTAAATTCTAATCAATTAGAAAAAGATTTAAAAGCAAAAGAAATTTTACTTTAAATGTCTGAACTAAAAATTATCCCAGTAACAGAAAGTGAGTTAGAAAAATTAAAATACTTATCAATTAAAACATTTCAAGAAACATTTTCAGATCAAAATACTGATGATAATATGAATGAATATTTAAGATTAAATATGAATTCTTCTAAATTATTAAATGAATTAAAAAATCCCAATGTAGAATTTTACTTTGCTTACAATAAAACTTCCCTTATTGGTTATTTAAAGTTAAATTATAAAGATGCACAAACAGAAAATGTTCTCGATAATAAAGCATTCGAAATTGAACGAATTTATCTTTTAAAGACTTTTCAAAATATGGGCTATGGAAAACAATTGTTTAAAAAAATAGCATCAATCGGAAAGTTGAAAGGTTATAGAAGACTATGGCTTGGAGTTTGGGAGCACAATTTGGGAGCAATTAAATTCTATAAAAAATTAAAGCTGAAAATATTTGATAAACATAATTTTATTTTGGGTAATGATACACAAACAGACTTTCTAATGAAATTTGATTTTTGAGATCAAAACGGGGAACCATTGTCTGGTTCTAAATCATCCAAAGATCCAAAAACATCGTCATTGTTTGGATTCATCTTAGATTCGAATTCGAAAGGAGAATCAAAATTTTCCAAATCTTCAAATTTTCCAAGGTGACTTGTGAACTTTAAGCGGATATTATCTAAACCACCATTTCGGTGCTTGGCTATAATAAGTTCTGCCTGTCCTTGTGCAGGAGTATGCTCATTATCGTCCCATTCGTCAATATTATAGTATTCAGGACGGTAAATAAAAGAAACTATATCTGCATCCTGTTCTATTGCACCTGATTCCCTTAAATCAGATAACATTGGTCTTTTTGTACCCCCTCTTGTTTCAACAGCTCTAGAAAGTTGAGAAAGCGCAATTACTGGAACATCTAATTCTTTCGCCAAAGCTTTTAGATTTCTTGAAATTGACGAGATCTCTTGCTCTCTGTTCCCTAATTTATTAGAAGAGCCAGCTGTCATTAATTGAAGATAGTCGACTATAATTAATTTGATACCATTTTGAGAAGCCAAGCGACGTGCCTTTGCCCTTAAATCAAAAATTGATAATGATGGAGTATCATCAATATATAATGGTGCTTTTTCTAAATCTGTAACCTTTACATTTAATTGTTGCCACTCATGATCTGCAAGCTTTCCAGTTCTCAACTTTTCAGAAGAAAGGCCTGTCTCTGCTGATATTAAACGTGTTATAAGCTGAACAGATGACATTTCTAATGAGAAAAAAGCAACTGGAATTTCTTTTGTTATAGCTATATTCCTTGCCATAGATAGGGTTAATGCAGTTTTACCCATTCCAGGACGTGCTGCAATAATAATCAAGTCACTTGGTTGCCATCCGGAAGTAAGTTTATCAAGCTTCTGAAAACCAGTACTAACTCCACTTAGCCCCTCACGTTTAGAAATTTCTTCTATTCTAGCTTTTGCTTCAATCACAAGGTTCTGAGCGGACTCTGAAGATTTTTTTATGTTTCCCTGAGTTACGTCATATAATTTTGATTCAGCCTCATCGAGTAGATCAAACACATCTGTTGAATCTTTATATGCAGTTTCAATAATCTCATTAGAAATTCGTATTAAGCTTCTTTGAATAAACTTTTGAAGTATAATCCGAGCATGAAATTCAATATGAGCTGATGAGGCAACTTTTTGAGAAAGTTGTACTAAGTAAAACTCTCCTCCAACAGACTCTAATTTTCCGTCTTTTCTTAGAGCCGAAGAAACTGTCAACAGATCAATTGGCTGCGAATCATGGAATAATTGATATATTACTTTAAAAATATATTGATGTGCTGTTTTATAAAATGCTTCAGGCTGCAAAATATCTATAACCTCATCAACTCCTTTTTTATCAATCAACATTGCACCAAGGACAGCTTCTTCAAGATTCAAAGCTTGAGGAGGTATTTTTCCCTGTTGTAAACTAATTACAGAAGGCGATTGTATTTTTTTTAATTCCGACGACTTCTTCTCTTCCATGGAACTAAAGTACATACTTTATCTAAGCTTCAAGAAAATGAATATCCCCTATCTTTAAAGATAGCATGTTCATAAGTCTATAAATTTTGTTAAAAACTGAAAAATTTATTCTAAAACCCTTCCCATCGCAATAAACTTTTCTCGTCTTTTATCAATTCTTACCTTTGGATCTAAATTTCGAGATGAATTAAAAGCCAGTAAGATTTCATTTTTAACATTTTCATATGTTGCTTTTCTATCAAAATGTGCTCCTCCTAGAGGCTCCTTTATAATTTTGTCAATTAATTTGTTTTTGAGCATATCTTTAGAGGTAAGTTTAAGAGCCTCTGCTGCTGCCTCTTTGTGCTCCCAACTCCTCCATAGTATAGAAGAACATGATTCGGGAGAGATGACCGAGTACCATGTGTTTTCTAGCATAAAAACATGATCTCCAACACCTATTCCTAGTGCTCCTCCAGAGGCTCCTTCGCCAATGATTACAACAATGATTGGAACTGACAATGACATCATTTCAAAAATATTTCTTGCAATAGCTTCTCCTTGACCTCTTTCCTCAGCCTCCAGACCAGGAAAAGCTCCTGGGGTATCAATAAGGGTTACAATGGGAATATTAAATTTTTCCGCAGATTTCATCAGACGTAAAGCTTTTCTATATCCTTCTGGATTAGACATGCCAAAATTGCGATATTGACGTGTTTTGGTATTATAACCTTTTTGAGTTCCAACAAACATGAATGATTGATCATTAATTTTTCCTAAACCACCAATCATAGCTTTATCATCCGATACGTTCCTGTCACCATGTAATTCTAAAAAAGAATCTTCAGTCATGGCTTTTATATAATCTAATGTGTATGGCCTTGATGGGTGTCTAGAGAGTTGAACTCGTTGCCAAGCAGATAAATTACTATAAATTTCTTTTTTGACTTTTTTGAGCTTTTTTTCAATTTGTGCACTCGTCTCAGATACATCAATTTCATTTTCAGCTCCAATTAAGTCACATTTTTTAAGCTGCTCATGTAATTCCTTTATCGGTAATTCAAATTCTAAATATTCCATATCAAAACTTATAAGCAAATTTATAAATTCTTTACAATTAAGATTAATTAATTCCTTGCTTCTTTATCTTATAAATTCCATTCATTAAAATTGAAAAGATTACAATTAAAAAACCTAAATAAAAATTCAAACTTAAAAACTCTTTATCCTTCCAAATTAGTAGTGATAATATTATTCCATAAATTGGTTCAAGATTAATTACCATCATTATAGTGAAAGATGAAAGGTGGCGCATCACTTTTATAGAAATATTGAAAGCATAAGAAGTACATAAAAACGCTAATATAAATATCCAAATTATATCATATTTTTTTAATTCGAAAGATTGAATTGTAATTTCATCAGAAAAAAAAGTCACCAATAGACCTATAAAGAATCCAACAGATAACTCGTAAAATGATAAGGTTATTGCCCTAGCTTTTACTACCATTTTTCCATTAAGAATAGTAAACAATGAAGAAAGAAACGCTGAAAGTAATGCTATTGAAATTCCTAGCTTGTGTTCAAATTCAGCTTGATAAATTAAAGAAATTCCAATTGTAGTTAAACCTCCAAAAATTAATTCATAACCCAAGATTTTCCTGCGACTAAATAATGGATCTAAAATCGCTGTAATCAAAGCACCTGTTGCCATCATACTTAAAGCAAGAGATACACCTGCTATTTTAATTGCATAAAAAAAGGTTACCCAATGAACACCTATAATTACACCTCCTAATATTACTTCACCCCACAACCGTTTAGGTAAATAAAAATAATTAGGGTGAAAAATTAAAAAAAATAAGGCCAAGCCGATAGCTGCTAACCCCATTCGGTAAATTACTAATGGTACTGCTGAAACTGAAATTAGAGCTCCCAACACTGAAGTAAATCCAAAGAGAAGCACAATGAAGTGAAAAAGTAATAGATTTTTACCTCTAACGCTTTGCATAACGAAGTAAAAAGAATGCTAAACAGCTAAAAATTAATAATGGAAGCCAAGCTGCAAGAAAAGGAGGAAATGTTGATTTACTAACCATTACACCAAAAATTTTATCAAAGAAAATAAATAAAAACCCCAAAGTTATTCCAAAAGCAAGATTAACTCCCATACCACCACGGCGTTTAAATGAAGACACCGCAACAGCAATAAGAGTAAGTATAAATGCAGAAATCGGAATGCTCCATCGTTTATGTCGTACTAGTAAGTGATTATTAATTAATGTGGACCCACGTTCTCTTTCTTTATCGATAAAATGATTAAGCTCGAGAAAATTTAAGGTTTCTGCTATATAATTTACTGGTGCCAAATCAGTTATTGCAAAATCAAAAATCGTGTCTTTTCTAATTTTTACTTCATAAAGCTCTTGATCACCAAAAAAACTTCTTTTTTTATAATTTGTCAATCGAAAAATACTATCCTTTTCAATCCATCGTATTCTTCTTGCTTTAATTTTAAACTCTAATTTATTTCCTTCAAAATGTTCTAGAGTGAAATTTGAAGCCTGCTTCCTGATTGGATCATAATTATTTACATAAATATATTCATCATCATTAATCTGTTGAAAAACAATATCTGTTTTTCTTGCCTCTTTTTTCACTAGGTATTTGTACCTAAAATCATTAAATCCTTGATTTGATTTTGGTACTATAAACATTCCTGCAAAAAATGCAATAAATGCAATTAAAGTTGCACTAAGCAAAAAAGGTCTCAAATATCGAAAAAAGGATATTCCCGAACTAAGAATTGCAATAACTTCAGTATTATTTGCAAGCTTAGAGGTAAACCAGATTACAGATAAAAAAAGAAAAATTGGAAATAATAGGTTAGCAAAATACCATGTAAAATCAATGTAATATTCAAATATGCTTGAAAGAGGGACATCTTTTTCTTTAAACTTATCGATTTTTTCAGCAACATCTACCATTATACCGATAGGTATAAACAATAAAATCATTACGATAAAAGTACCGAGATAACGTTTTATAATATAATAATCAAGTAATTTCATTATTATAGACGCACTTGCATTTTAAGTATCATTTTTTCTTTCCAAACCCTAAAGTCTCCCTCTAATATATGTTTTCTTGCTTCACGAACCAACCAAATATAAAAACTCAAATTGTGTAGAGTTGCTATTTGCTTTCCTAACATCTCATTAATCGAAAATAAATGCCTCACATAAGCTTTGGAATATTCTAGATCAGCAAAACAGTAACCTTCAGAATCAAGTGGAGAAAAATCATTTTCCCATTTTTTATTTTTTATATTAATAGTACCGCATGCTGTGAACAACATTCCATTTCGAGCATTACGCGAGGGTAGAACACAATCAAACATATCTATACCCAAGGCAATATTTTCTAAAAGATTAATTGGCGTACCTACACCCATCAAATAACGAGGCTTATCTTTTGGTAGAATATTACATACTTCTTCGGTCATAGAATACATTTCTTCGTGAGGTTCACCAACAGACAGTCCACCAATGGCGTTACCTGGAGCGTCTTGTTCAGCTATAAAATGAGCAGAAGCCCTCCGTAAATCATTATAAACGCTTCCTTGAACTATTGGAAAGAGGGTCTGATTGAAGTCATAAATTTGGGGTAACTTTTTATTAGCTTCAATGCAGCGTTTAAGCCACCTATGTGTGCGGTCCATTGAATTTTTAGCATAATTGTAGTCACAAGGATAGGGAGTACATTCATCAAAGGCCATTATTATGTCAGCTCCAATGTAACGTTGAATTTCAATCGCTTTTTCAGGTGTAAAAAAATGGTATGAACCGTCGATGTGAGATTTAAATTTTACACCTTCTTCTTTTATCCTTCGATTTGCAGAAAGTGAATATACTTGGTAGCCACCTGAATCAGTTAAAATAGGTCTATTCCAACCCATGAATCGATGTAATCCCCCTGATTTTTTAATAATTGATGTTCCAGGACGTAAATATAAATGATAAGTGTTACCCAATATTATGTCAGGATTGATATCATTTTTTAATTCGCGTTGATGAATGCCTTTAACAGAAGCAGCAGTACCTACTGGCATAAATATTGGAGTTTCAACTACTCCATGATCAGAGGTAATGGTTCCAACCCGAGCTTTTGTCTGAGAATCAGTAGCTAATAAATTGAATTTCATTGAATACAAATATAGCACTCTACATATGAATTCTGTAAAGATTTATATTGTTAATTACTTGGTATAAAAACATTATAAAGTAATATAAATCTCTTTGATAATGACACAACTTAAATTACTTTTAAATTCAAATTAAATCTCATGCCAGATATTCAATCTTTAGAAAAAATAACTATTCAAATAAGGCGCGATATATTGCGTATGGTACATAAGGTGAATTCTGGACATCCAGGAGGATCTTTGGGATGTGCCGAATTTTTTGTAGCACTATATTTTAGACAAATGAAAATTAATTTACCCTTTTCAATGAACGGGGAAAATGAGGATTTATTCTTCTTGTCTAATGGACATATTTCACCTGTGTTTTATAGTGTTCTTGCACGGAGAGGTTTCTTTCCGGTCAGTGAGCTAAATACCTTTCGCCTAATTGATTCGAGACTTCAAGGACATCCAACAACTCATGAAGGACTTCCCGGAGTAAGAATTGCTTCTGGTTCTCTTGGACAAGGTTTATCAGTATCAATTGGGGCTGCTCTGGCAAAAAAAATAAATAATGACCCTAATATTGTTTACACTCTGGTTGGTGATGGTGAATTACAAGAAGGACAAAATTGGGAAGCTTTAATGTTTGCCACTGGTAATAAGGTTGATAATATAATTGCAACAGTTGATCTAAATGGAAAACAAATTGATGGAAGCACTGAAGATGTCCTTCCTATGGGAAGTATTAAGAATAAATTTGAAGCCTTTGGATGGGAAGTAATTGAGCTCAACGAAGGAAATTCTATTTCCCATATACTCAAAGCACTTCAAATTGCAAGATCAAAACTAGGCAATGGTAAGCCAATTGTGATTTTAATGAAGACAGAAATGGGAAATGGTGTAGATTTTATGATGCACACACACGCATGGCATGGAAAAGCACCTAACAATGAGCAACTAGAAAATGCACTTTCGCAAAATATTGAGACCCTAGGAGATTACTAAAAATGAAATAAAATGACAGATTATATAAATCAAGGTAGTAAAGACACAAGATCTGGATTCGGAGCTGGATTAGCTGAACTTGGAAGAACAAACTCTAATGTAGTTGCACTATGTGCTGACCTCATCGGTTCTTTAAAAATGCAAACATTCATAGATGAAAATCCCGAACGTTTTTTCCAAGTAGGAATAGCTGAAGCCAATATGATGGGAATAGCTGCTGGCCTAACAATTGGTGGAAAAATCCCATTTACTGGAACTTTTGCAAATTTTTCTACTGGTCGTGTTTATGATCAAATTAGACAGTCAATAGCTTACTCAAATAAAAATGTAAAAATTTGTGCTTCTCACGCTGGACTTACTCTTGGAGAGGATGGAGCAACTCATCAAATTCTTGAAGATATTGGGTTAATGAAAATGTTGCCTGGAATGACAGTAATAAATACATGTGATTTCAATCAAACAAAAATTGCTACAATCGCAATTGCTAATTTTGAAGGTCCCGTCTACTTGCGCTTTGGACGTCCATCCGTAGCAAATTTTACGACAGAAAATCTAGATTTTGAAATTGGAAAGGGCATAAAACTTAAAAACGGAGATGATGTAACAATTGTCGCTACAGGGCACCTTGTCTGGGAAGCTTTAGAGGCAGCAAAAGAATTAGAATCACAAGGAATTAATTCTGAAGTTATTAATATCCATACAATAAAACCTTTAGATGAAGATATCATTTTAAAATCTACACTAAAAACAGGATGCTTAGTTAGTGCTGAAGAGCACAACTATTTAGGAGGTATGGGTGAGAGTATAGCTGGAGTTTTGGCAAAACAAAACCCTTGCCCAATAGAATTTGTTGCAACTCAAGATACATTTGGTGAGTCAGGAACACCATCTCAACTTATGGCAAAATATGGATTAGATAAAGATGCAATTGTTAAAAAAGTATTAGCCGTTAAAAATCGTATTTAATCTTTTGTAGAAAGTCAGTAAAATCTACTAGTCTGTATCAAGATAATCAGCTAAACCATCGCCATCTGTATCGTCAACTACGCCGTCACCATCAGAATCAAACTCATCGGCTGTTAGAATTCCATCTCCATCATGATCTGTCTTCTTAACAAGATATAATTCAATTTTAAATATTATTGGGGAGTATGCAGGTATTCCTCCAGAGGGATTGCCAAAATATCCAAGTCCCGAAGGCATAAATATAGCACCTTGTCCATAATCGGAGAAAACTGGTAAATTATTTTGATCTATTGAAAAATTTCCTGGCTTTAAGGTTGGCATGCCCTCCCTAAATCCCCTGACAACTGATGTTAAGTCAAACCAAATTGGAGTGAGTGATTTGTCAAAGATTGATTTATTTAGCAAAAGACCCTCATATGATAAATAAGTAGAATCGACTGAAGATGGAGACTCTCCAATTCCCTCACGTGAAACAAGAGTATAAATTGGATGGTTAATAAAGGAACCATCAGAAATTCTAACATTAATTGTTGATTTATTTACCTGTTCTATTAAAGGAGTTTTATTTGAATTTTCATTAGCTATAGTGTCAAATTTAATTTTGGTTTGATTATCTGGATTTTGAAAGTCTTCATAATTATAAAAATGAGTAGATAAAAAATCTTCTAGAATTTGTTCATCAAGAATGGCTTGTTCAGCTAGATCACGGGGAGGTTCGACTTCTTCATCTTTTTTACATGAATAGATAATAATATTAATAGATAATAAGATAAAAATAAAATGTTTTTCTAAGGTAAAGTTCATGGGGTGAAGATACAATTTTAGTTTATTTTTGTAATAATATTTATAAGTTTTAGGTATGAGAATTGATCAGTATTTATGGTGTGTAAGGATCTTTAAATCGAGGAATATAGCTTCCTATGCGTGTAAGAATGGAAAAATTAAAATTAATAACCAAAAGGTAAAACCTTCTAGAGAAATACTACCTCTTGAAAATTTTAAAGTAAAAAGAGAAAAATTTTGGATGAGTTACAAAGTTTTAGACATTCCTAAAAATAGATTAGGAGCAAAATTAGTAGGCCTTTATTTAATAGAAACAACCGACAATGAAGTATTAAACCAAAAAGAACTTGATGGACTCTCTTCAAAAGTAGAAAGAGATGAAGGCTCAGGACGCCCTACAAAAAAACAAAGAAGGGAAATTGACGATTATTTATTTGATAAAGAATTCATCGATTAATCATACATTTGATCATGACACAAAATGAAAATAAAATCAAAGATTCTAAAGATATCGCTTCTTCTATTAAAAGAATTGCCTATCAAGTTTATGAAGCCAATCTTGAAGAAGAATGTTTGATAGTTGTAGGGATAGGAAAAAGAGGTAGTATATTAAGTGAAATATTAGGGAAAGAAATAATTTTAATAAGCGATTTAAAATTGGAGTATGTTAACCTATCAATTGATAAAGAAAGACCCTTCAACAATATTCAAAGTAATATCCCATTAGAAAATCTAGAAAATAAATCTATTGTGATTGTAGATGATGTACTGAATACAGGTAGTACATTAATTTATGCAGTCTCATTTTTTCTTCAAATTCCTGTAAAACGAATCAAAACTGCTGTTATGGTTAATAGAAATCACAAAAAATTTCCAATAAAGGCGGATTTCAAAGGAATTTCTCTCTCGACTTCAGTTAATGAACATATTACAGTTAGTCTTAAAGGGAAGGATTCTGGAATATATCTAAGTTAAAAGCTTTTCTAATTCCAAAGCTATACTTTTGACAGATTTTTTTTTGGTAACTATCATAAAATCTGCTTTTGTGTAAAATTCTTTTCTCTCAAATAAATGTTTACCTACAAAATCATTAATTTCATCCATATTTTTTAAATGAGATATTAAAGGCCTTTTATCTTTTTCTAACTCAAGTCGTTTGCTTATTGTTTCGACGTCAGCATGTAAATAAAATGTTTTTACATCTTCAAAAGAAATTAAATATTCCATGTTGTCATAATAACACGGTGTTCCACCTCCAAGGGAAATAATCATTCGTTTATCATTTTCCAGAAGGTCTTCTAGTGCTTGGCGCTCTTTTTCTCTAAAATACATTTCACCTCTCAATTTGAATATAGATGATATTGTAGAATTAAATTTCTGCTCGATATAGTCATCTAAATCCCAAAATGGCACATTTAATTTCTCCTTCAATTTTTTGCCAACGGTTGTTTTACCACTTCCCATATAGCCTAACAAAATGATTTTACTGGTTTTCATTATATTTTAAATACTAAGTCAAATTTATACCAATTCAGAGTTAAAAATACATATTTGATAATTATATTTGCACCCTTAAAAGATTCGGTAGCTCAGTTGGTAGAGCATCTCCCTTTTAAGGAGAGGGTCCTGGGTTCGAGCCCCAGCCGAATCACTTTCTTAGACTTGGTAGCTCAGTTGGTAGAGCATCTCCCTTTTAAGGAGAGGGCCCTGGGTTCGAGCCCCAGCCAAGTCACTTTTCATTCTTGCGCACGTGGCGGAATTGGTAGACGCGCTAGCTTGAGGGGCTAGTGGGATTTATCCCGTGGAAGTTCGAGTCTTCTCGTGCGCACAATTTCAATTTGTTAATTTTTTTGTTATATTTGTTTAAGCTTTTATAATGAAAATTGAACGTATGGATAGAGTGAAAAGCAACTTCAGCATCAAAAATCTTGAAAACCTATCAGGCATTAAAGCCCACACATTAAGAATTTGGGAAAAACGTTACAATTTACTTGAGCCCGAAAGAACGGACACCAATATAAGGCGATACAGCCTAGAAAGCCTTAAAAAACTTCTTAATGTAACTTTGCTTTATAATCATGGTTTTAAAATTTCTAAAATTGCAAGTTTAGATTTAGATGAAATTCCAAAATTAGTAAGAAGTATAGCATTAAAATCAAATTCTGAACAGGTTTCTATTAACGCGTTTAAACTTTCTATGATAAATTTTGATTATGAATTGTTTGACACAAATTATGAGGAGATACTTCAGCATAATGACTTTGAATACGTTTTCCTTCAAATTTTCATGCCTTTGATGCGAGAGTTAGGAATTCTTTGGCAAACCGGAGCAATTTCTCCCTCTCATGAACACTTTCTAACAAATTTAATCAAGCAAAAACTTCATCTTCAAACTGAGTACCTTCAGAGAAATAAAAATTTAAATAGTGAGAGCCCTACTTTCGTTTTATTCCTGCCAGAAAATGAAATTCATGAATTAGGTATTTTATATCTAAATTATTTGATTTTATCGAAAGGGCATAGAACAATCTTTTTAGGACAATCCTTGCAAATTTCAAGTTTGGAAACACTCTATAGCTATGATACCAAATTTAATTTTGTAAGCTATATAACTGTAGAACCAAACAAAGAAGACATAATGTTTTATCTTAAAGATTTCTACAAGCATATCCTAGATCAACAAAATTCAAAACTTTTAATCTTTGGTCCTCAACAAATCGCAATTGATACTGATAATCTCCCTCCCCAAATCGAATTATACAGATCAGTAGAATCATTTGTTATAAAATATTTCCCTGAAAAAGTATTTGTTTAGTCTATTACTAGGATTTACCTATATTTATATAATATTTCTAATTGCCTAACTAATATCAAAAGGCTATGAAAAAATTGTTTGATTCTGTTTCAGAGGATTGCAGTAGATCAGTTACACAATCTTACAGCACCTCTTTTTCAATGGCAACTAAAATGCTAGATGCAAGTATAAGAAATCATATATACAACATATATGGTTTTGTTAGATTCGCTGATGAAATTGTAGATAGTTTTCACGACTATCCAAAAGAAGAGCTTTTAAATAGATTTGAAGATGATTTGTATTATAGTCTAAAAAATAAAATCAGTTTGAATCCAATTCTTAACTCATTTCAAAAGACTGTTAATATATTTTCTATTGATAAAACCTTAATTTCTTCATTTCTAAAAAGTATGAGATGGGATTTAGAAAAAAAGGTTTATAAAACAGAACAGGATTATAAGGATTATATATATGGATCAGCTGATGTTGTAGGACTTATGTGTTTAAAAGTTTTTGTCAAGGGTGATAATACAAAATATGAGAATCTTAAACCTTCAGCTATGGCTCTTGGATCTGCATTTCAAAAAGTTAATTTTCTAAGAGATTTAAAAAATGATTATCAAGAATTAGATCGTACTTATTTTCCAAATATAAATTTTAATAATTTTGATGAAGATTCTAAACAATTAATTATTGATGACATTGAAAAAGATTTCGAATTTGCTTTAAAAGGAATTTTCAAACTCCCTGATGAAGCACGTTTTGGTGTTTATACAGCATATAAGTATTATAATAAACTTTTAATGAAATTAAAACGAACGCCTTCAGATAGCATCCAAAATAAAAGAATAAGAGTTCCTAATTATCAAAAAATATCAGTTTTTGCTCGTAGTTATCTAAAATACAGATTAAACCTTCTTTAATGCAAACTTCATCTCTCTGGATTTTCACTGTTTTAGTAACCTTTATCTTTATGGAGTTTATGGCATGGTTTTCTCATAAATACATAATGCACGGTTTTCTATGGTTTCTTCACAAAGACCATCATATTAAAGATCATAAATCTTGGTTTGAGCGAAATGATTTATTTTTCATTTTTTATGCTCTTATAAGTTCTGGTTTTGTGATACTGTGGGGTGAGTATAACTTCTGGCTTGGGCTGCCAATTGCTTTGGGAATATCTTTATATGGGTTAACCTATTTTATTGTTCATGATATTTTTATTCATCAACGATTTAAAGTATTTAAAAATGCTAACAATAGGTATACTAAAGGTATTCGTAGAGCGCATAAGATTCACCATAAAAACATTAACAAATATAAGGGTGAATGTTTTGGAATGCTTTGGGTACCATTTAAATATTTTAAATAATTATTTTTTTAACCAATTATTTTTGAAATCACACAAACGGCTATCACTATTAACATTAACGTAGGTGCTCTTAATCTTATCTGACATCCATTCTTTAATTAAATCAAGTTGCTTTTCTTTAAGAGCCAATGACTTTATACGGGCATAATCTTGCGAATAATCAGCTACATGCTCATCAAAACGATTACTGACTTTCAATATTTTATATTTTTTAAGACCGGAGCGATCCTCCTCAATTATTGGCAAAGAAATTTCTCCGTCTTTTAAATTTCTAATTTGGCTATAAAGAACCGGATCTAAATTAGTTAACTCAAAACGCATATCTCCAGTCTGAGGATTGATAAGAACCCCTCCATTATATTTTGTTTCTTTTTCGTCAGAAAGCTCTAATGCTGCATCCTTAAAACTAATTTCATCATTAATAAGTCGATTCCGTAAGGTGTCTAATTTGGTTTTAGCTTCTTGAAGTTGAGATAATTCAATTTTTGGGGTCAACAAAATATGCCTTGCATCAACTTCTTGACCTCTAATTTTGTCAACCATTAAAATATGCCAACCGAAATCAGTTTTGAAAGGTTGAGAGATCTCCCCTTCCTCCAAACTAAATGCTTCATCTCGAAATTCTTTCACCATTCTAGGTCGTTTACGATGAAGAGTATATTTTCCACCTGTAGCTCTAGATCCTGGATCTTGAGAATACAAAATAGCTTTGGAAGCAAAACTTGATCCCCTCTCTAGAACATCTTCCCTAAAAGTCTTTAATTGATTAACTATTCTTTTCTTTTCATCTTCGCTAACTTCAGGTTCTATTACAATTTGTGATATTTCCAATTCAGTACCAAAAGAGGGTAATTCATTTTTTGGTATGGATTCAAAGAATATTCTGACTTCTTCAGGAGTAACTTCGACGTCTTCGACAATTTTTGCTTGCATCATCGATGAAAGTTTTTGAATTTTATTAATCTCAAATATCTCCTGTCGGAAAGAAGACTCATCTTCCTTATTATAAAATTTAAGCACTTCATCAATCGATCCTAATTGTTGAGTAAAATTGTCTATAATTTGATCAACAGTGCTATATATCTCCTCTACACTTATTTCTATACTATCCTGAATTGCATGGTGAGCATAAAGTTTATCTTCCATCAATTTGCCCAACAACTGGCAACGACTAATACCTTTTGTTGATATCCCCTGAGATTTCATTTCAACTAAAGTCTTGTCAATGTCTGAATCAAGGATTACATAATCGCCTATTACAGCTGAAACACCGTCTACCTTAATTCTATTTGAAATACTATTTTGTGCAATCAATCCAAACGAAAATAAGTTCAATAAAATAAAAAAATTAATAAATCTCATAGGTTTTAGATTTGATTGCATCTTGAATAATATCTTTTTCGAATTTTTTTGCAAATTTTAGTTTCCTTTGGTTAATTATTATGTTTTTTATGGTTGGAAAAGTAACTTCACGAGGAGCCATATCACCCTTTTTTAAAATTTCTTTCACAAAGAACAAATATACCCCCAATGTATCCTCAATTTTAAACAATTTTGATTTTTTTATGTATCTATCAAAATTATTTTGATTTAGAAATCGTACTTTCGATTTGAGATTATTCCTACTAATCCAAAGACTATCTGACAAAATATAATTGGTATATTGAAATGATAGAGAATCTAAAAATAATTTATCATCATTATTAAAGCGCTGAAAACTTAACTGAATCTGATTTTGATCAACATTTCCAGGTGGTAAATGGATATATCGGATTTTAAACAATGGTGATTTTAGTATAAAAACTGATTTATTTTTATACAAAAAGGAATCTATTTCATTGCTAGAAATAAATGTGTCAATACTTTTACTTGCGATAGTCTGCCGATATGTATTTCCATATATATCCAACTTATAATCCTCAATTAATTTGTCTAAATTATCAATATCTTTATCCGAAAGATTAATTTGGGCTTTTTGAAGAAGTATTTGATTACGTGCCCATGAGTCAATAAAATTTCTAGATTTTATTATACTATCAGATCTAGTATCAAAAGATCCTGTAATTTGACCAAGATCATTTTTATATAAATATTTTGTTCCAACTCGAGCCACTACTTGTTGATTATCGGGAAACCATTTGTTACATGAAATAAGAAAAAATAATGCACTAAAAAGAATCATTTTTAACACAACGCGAATTTTATTATTTATTGTCTTATTTGTTAACAATTTTCTTTATTTCTTTTAATAAATAATCTATATTATTGATTATGTGCATTTTAAATTGTTCAAAATTCTTTAAAAATCATTAAATTTTAGTAAATTGCAACAAATTTAAAGCTGTTGGAAAAAAAATTAATCTTTTTTATTCTTCTTCTAACTATTCAATCTGCTTCTGCAGCTAACATACTATCCTCCAATATTACGACTTTCAACACTGCAACGCAAGAACAAAAAAGTGTATTTTACAATAATGGTAATTTACATATTAAGGGCTTTAAGGGTCAAGGACTAGTTGAAATTTATTCGATAATTGGAAATAAAATTTCAGATTTAAAAGTTCAGCAATTAGACTCTTTCCAATTTCAGTATCCGTTAAAACACGGAAATATGTACATAATACGGATTCACACAAAAGTTGACATTGTTACATTTAAAGTAATTGCATTATAATTTAACTTGGGCTATAGTTTGGAGCTTCTTTAGTAACGGTTATGTTATGAGGATGAGATTCTCTCATTCCTGCTGATGTTATGGTTACAAATTGGCTCTGTGATTTTAATAATTCGATATTTTTAGCACCACAGTATCCCATTCCAGCACGAAGACCTCCTACAAATTGATGAATACTTTCATTCAAGTCTCCTTTAAAAGGAACTCTTCCTACAATACCTTCAGGAACAAGCTTTTTTAAATCATCCTCAACATCTTGAAAATAACGATCTTTGCTACCCATTTTCATAGCTTCTACAGATCCCATCCCGCGATATGTTTTGTATTTTCGACCCTCGTATATAACTGTTTCCCCAGGCGATTCTCGAGTTCCTGCTAACAAAGATCCTAACATAACAGAATCAGCTCCCGCAGCAATTGCCTTAGGAATATCGCCTGTAAAACGGATACCTCCATCAGCAATTACTGGAATATCTGTGCCTTTTAGTGCTTTATAGACTTCAATAATTGCTGAAAGCTGAGGAAAACCTACCCCGGCTATAACTCTTGTTGTACAAATTGATCCAGGACCAATACCAACTTTTACGCCGTCTGCTCCAATATTAGTAAGGTACTTCGCGGCAGCTCCAGTAGCAATATTACCTACTACTATATCTAAGTTTTTAAAATGATTTTTTACTTTTTTTACAACTTCACCTACCCCTTTAGTGTGACCATGAGCAGTATCAACTACAATTGCGTCTACACTGGCATTATGGAGAGCCTCGACTCGTTCAATCACATCTATTGTAACACCAACTGCCGCTGCAACTCTAAGGCGTCCATATGAGTCCTTATTTGCATTAGGTTTGGTAGAATGCTTGGTAATATCACGAAATGTAATTAGTCCAACAAGAGTATTGTCTTTTGCAACTACAGGTAATTTTTCAATTTTGTGTTTTTGTAAAATTTGCTCAGCGTCCTGTAAAGAAGTCCCCTCATCAACTGATATCAAATTTAAACTTGTCATTACTTCTTTTATCGGACGATTAATATTTTTTTCGAAACGCAAATCACGATTCGTTACTATGCCAATAAGTTTCTTTTGGGAATCTATAATTGGGATCCCCCCTATTTTATATTTCCTCATACTTGATTTAGCATCAGAAACAATTGCTGTTTCAGGAAGGGTAACAGGATCAATAATCATTCCTGATTCGGAACGCTTTACAGCTCTAACCTTGGCTGCTTGCTCTTCAATTGTCATGTTTTTATGCAATACACCAATACCTCCCTCTCGTGCCATGGCAATCGCCATTTTACTTTCTGTTACAGTATCCATAGCAGCAGATATTATTGGTATATTCAGAGGAATATTTTTACTGAAACGAGATTTCAAGGAAACTTCCCTAGGAAGAGTATCAGAGTAAGATGGAACTAAGAGTACATCATCATAAGTTAAACCTTGACCTAAAAATTTATCAGAAATCATAAACAATTAATTTATAATTAATTGCATGCAAATATAAGGAATTTTAAAACCGAAAATGAGCTTTGTTTAAATGTTATTTTTTAAATAAATACAAAAACAAAAACAAACCTAATTTATATTTATTCTAAGTCATTTAGTTATTAACTTTATTTTAATCAAACTATAAAATAAAATATCACTTATAAGTAATGATTCTAAGACAATCCAAATTTTCTTGAATTTTTAATATTAAGCCTTTAAGTCTAAATAGATATTAAACTTATTGGCGGCTGGTGCTTTTATTAAGCACCAGTTTTTTTTCATAATTATTTATTATTTATAATTAATCTAAATAAATTTTGATAATAAATTTATGCGATATATATTTGCCGCATCTATTTAGACTTAATCTTAATAATAAAATAATTATGAAAAAAATGTATTTATCACTTATAACGCTTTTTGCTATAGGTTGTACAGAGACAGAAACAATAACTGAAATTGTTGAGGTAGAAAAAATTGTAACTGAAACAGTTACAGTTACTGAGGTTGAAACAGTCACAGTTACTAATAATGTTTATGTGCTTCCCGAAGAGTATTCATTTACCAGAGGTGGAGTATCAACAGTTTACTACACAGGTCAAACAGCAAGAGTTGGAATGGCTACTGAACTTAAGTCAGCAATGAACAACACCGCAAAAACTAAAGATCAAATTGACACAATGTTTGCTTCAGGAACTGGTTTTACAGATCCTTCTCTAGATGCAAGTGGAAAAAATGTGCGCGGAAAAACTGCTGCATCTCCTGTAGCTTCCGCAACAGTGAAACCTCTTTTTGACGGATGGATTGAAGAATTTACTAATACTGTTGCCCCAGCGGTAACCGCAGGAACAACTGCAGCATCAGGTGTTGCAGGTTCATACACCGAAGCAGATGGCTCTAGAACTGTTAAAGTTACAGCCAAAGGTTTTGAATTGAACCAAGTTTTTTCGAAAGGATTAATTGGAGCTCTTCAAGTGGACCAAATAGTTAACAATTACCTTTCATTTTCAAAACTTGATGGTGCTAGAGAAGATAATGATGCTGGAATTTACGGCTACAAAAACGATCAGGCTGAAAATTACATTACTAAAATGGAACATTACTGGGACGAAGGTTTCGGTTATCTGTACGGCTTAGATAGTCAATTCAAGCCAGGCTTAGGTGATCCAGCAACAGGTAGAGATACAGCAAACCTAAACTATTACTTAAACAAAGTAAATTCCCAATCTAATGAAGAAGGTATTAGCGATAAAATTTATAATGCTTTTATTGCTGGTAGAGCTGCTATTGTAAATAAAGATTACACTGAGCGTGACAAACAAGCAGGAATTATTTCTGCAGAAATATCTAAAGTAGTTGGTTACAAAGCTCAATCTTATTTAGTAGATGGTGCTGAAGATATTACAAATGGAGATTGGGCAGATGCTTTGCACGCTCTTTCTGAAGCATATGGTTTCATTCTTGGTCTTCAATTCACTAAAGACTCTTCGGGTAACCCTTATATGACTAATGATGAAGTAAATGACCTGCTTAGCAGACTTTCAGCAGGAGATGGCGGATTCTGGGAAAGAACAGCTGAGGAATTAACGGCAATGGCTGCAGAAGTTGCTACAGCAACAGGTTTAACATTACCTTAATGAGCTATAACCATAAACCAATAATTTTTGTTAATAATTGACTAAAATAGCTCCAAGATGCAAGTGTTTTTTAAAAAAAACACTTGCTCTTTGTTTAATATGAAAAAATATACTTTACTTTTTATTTCTTATACATTGTTATTTCTAAACCACTGCTCTACTGATTTAGAAGAAACAATTGAAACAGATATCATTACACCATCTAACGATGTAACTGAGCCTGTTAATAATACAAGCAATTCAAACAATACCAGTTCACAAAATACAACTACAACTACCTCCTTTGATCATAAAGGAATGTTGATTAATTGGGCTGATAACATAATCATCCCAGCGATAACTGATTTTCAGAATTCACTCATCCAACTTCAAGAAACTGCAAATACTTTTACAAATGATCCTGCTGCTGAAAATCTTACCAGTTTAAGAGAAATTTGGTTAACAAGCTATTCAAAATGGCAATATGTCGAAATGTTTGATATTGGTGTTGCCGAAGAAATATATTTTAAAAATAGGATGAATCTTTATCCAGTAAATACAGGAAAAGTCGAAGATAATATTTCTAACCAAAATTATGATCTTGAGATAAGCTCTAATTTTTCTTCTCAAGGTTTTTCCACTATAGACTATCTTCTTTTTGGAATTGATGACAATGATGATAATATAATATCAAAATACTCTGACACTAATCTTAATTATGGGACTTATTTAAGTGATATAGTCGATAAAATGGTTAATTTAACAAATCAGGTGAAGGCACAATGGGAAAGTTCTTACAGACAATCTTTCATAGAATCTACAGACAATACCGCAACTTCAAGTATAAATCTTATTGTCAATGATTTTATTTTTTATTTTGAAAAAGGATATCGTGCAAATAAATTTGGCATCCCTGCTGGTGTTTTTTCTGGAAATCCGCTTCCAGATAGGATAGAATCTTATTATGGTGAAAAGTATTCCAAAATACTTGCATTAGAAGCAGGAAATGCAATTGATCAATTCTTTAATGGTAAAAATTATTTAGACTCCTCTGAGATTGGTCTAAGTTTAAATCAGTATCTAGATTATTTAGAAGATGACGTTGAAAACAAGTTGAGTGAGAAAATTAATAATCAACTAAAAATAGCTAAGGATAAAATATTAGAACTCAACGATAATTTCAAAATACAAATTGAAGATAATAACAACCAGATGTTGGCTACATATGATGCAATTCAAAAAACAGTTGTTTTGCTGAAAGTTGATATGCTACAAAAACTAAATATTAGCGTTGATTATGCAGATGCTGACGGAGATTAATCCCGATGATAATAATCTTTTGGACCAAGAGATATTCAAACAATGCTTAAAATATACTTCAGAGAAGCGACTCAACACCCAGCTCCATTAGCAGTTTTTCGGATTTTATTTGGTCTTTTAATGCTCTATGCACTTTTGCGGTTTTGGGCTAATAATTGGATAGAAACACTTTATATAAATCCCAAATTTCATTTTAAATATTTTGGATTTTCTTGGGTTAATGATCTGGGAGTTTTTAATTATTTGATTTATATAATATGCATCATATCATGCATTGGGATCATACTAGGCTATCGTTACCGAATTTCAATAATTTCTTTTTTTTTGATCTTCACATATATTGAGCTAATTGATAAAACAACATATTTAAATCACTATTATTTTACAAGCTGTGTTGCTTTTTTATTATGCTTTCTCCCAGCGGCAAGTTATTTTTCCTTAGATGCTCATAAAAATAAAGAAGTATCAAAAATCCCTTCATGGAATATAGATGCTTTGCGTTTTTTTTTATGCATTGTATATTTTTACGCTGGAATAGCGAAAATTAATTCTGACTGGCTGATTGAAGCCCAACCACTATCTATTTGGCTTACAACCAAATATGACATACCAATTTTAGGTCAAATATTGCAATTCAAATTTATTCATTATGCAGCCAGTTGGTTTGGTATGCTTTATGACGTTTTTATACCATTTTTCCTTTGTTTTAAAAAGACTAGGAAAGTTGCTTTTTTATTTGTTATCCTTTTCCATGTGATGACAAAAATCTTCTTTCCCTCTATAGGTATGTTTCCATTTATAATGATTTTTTGTGCATTGATATTTTTTGATGATTCAATACACAAAAAATGGATTATTCAACTCAAGAATATCATAAAAATGATTAAAAATTTTATCAAAAAAAATAAAATTCAAAATACTAAATATGCTGATGTTTCATATAAAAATCATTCATTAGTCCTTCCTGTTTTCATATGCTTTTTTATATTTCAACTTATTTTTCCATTAAGATATCTTGCTTATCCAGGAGAATTATTCTGGAACGAGGAGGGTTATCGATTTTCATGGAGGGTTATGCTAATGGAAAAAAAAGGTTACACTACTTTTAAAATTAAAGATAGTGTGACTAATAAAATATTTTATGTTGATAATTCTGATTTTTTGAGTTCATTTCAAGAAAAACAAATGAGTTTTCAACCTGACTTTATATTAGAATATGCTCATTATTTAGCTAAACATTTTGAAAATCAAGGACATAAAAATATTCAGGTGTTCGCCGACAGCTTTGTTGCTTTGAATGGACGCCCGAGTCAACGATTTATTGATCCAAATGTGGATCTTTATAAAAAGATTGAATCCTTTAAGCATAAGACATGGATACTGCCTTTAAAAGATGAGATATACGGTTTATAGTTTATTTTTCTTATTTATTAGTTTCAATAGTTATGCTCAATACAGTGTTGAATGTATAATTAAAGTTGAAGAAATTACTGATGATAATACTTTTATTAAAATTTATAGTAAAGAAAAAGGTTATATAACTGAAGTTGAGGAAGGAGTAAAAGTCACACTTAAAAGTATAAATCCTAAGTCTACCCTTATATTCATATCAAATGACTATTCATCTATTGAAAAAGAAATAGACTTTACAGACGAAAGCATAATTAATATCTATATTCCTAGGCGGTTAGAAAAACTAAATGAAATTATTTTAAATGCGAAAAAGAAAGATGTTTTTGCATTAAAAAGGATGAAAGATTTCGAGAAAACAGCCATTTATGCTGGAAAGAAAACTGAGGTTATTCTTGTTGAGCAATCAATGGCGAATCTTGCATCAAATAATGCTCGACAAATTTTTAATCAAATTTCTGGTTTAAATATATATCAAAATGATGATGCTGGATTGCAATTACATATTGGAGGTAGAGGGTTGGACCCAAATAGAACATCTAATTTCAACACTCGTCAAAATAGTTATGATATAAGTGCAGATGTACTTGGTTATCCAGAAAGTTACTACACACCACCAGCAGAAGCCTTAGAGGAAATTCAGGTAATTCGAGGGGCAGCCTCCCTACAATATGGAACA
>CABYBK010000002.1 GCA_902517245.1 uncultured Bacteroidota bacterium
TAGTTCATGTGGTGTATGATTATCAAGTAGAATTCTGTTTACAAATGAAAAGTTTAATGCTTCTTTTATCTCATTTTTATTTCTGCACTCCACTACTACATCAATTGGATTTTTTAGGCCTCTAATGTATAGTGACGTTTTTTTCAACGCCTTGGTCATACTCCCACAAAAGTCTACATGGTTATCTTTTATCATTATAGCATCAAATAAACCCATTCTGTGGTTAATACCGCCTCCAATTCGGACAGCCCATTTCTCTGGATATCGAAAATTTGGAGTAGTTTTTCTTGTATCTAATAGCTTGCATGAAGTGTGTTGAATCATCTTATTTAAGTTAAATGTTAGGCTGGCAATGCCGCTCATCCTTTGCATCGAATTAAGCACAACTCTTTCGGTTGAAAGAATTGATTGAATATTACCTCTGACAGTAAATCCAATATCACCTTCTTTAACATAATCACCTTCAACTAAAGAAGAGCTAAAGTCCAAATTTGAGTCATAACTTTTAAAAATCAGCTTGGCAAGAGTGATACCTGCTATATGACCTTTATCTTTAATTATAAGTTGGGCACTATTTTTTTTTGAAGAATCTATGCACGACAAACTACTATGATCCCCAACTCCAATATCCTCGGATAATGCTTGATCAATAAATGACTCTATTTCATTTTTGTAATTATTATAAAAGTTATCGGGCATAATTTTGATTGTAAAAAACTCCTTTATTTACTTTAATTTCTTGAGCTTGTTTAGTTAGTAAATATGCAATGCTTACCATATTTCTCAGTTCACATAAACCATTAGTTAATTTATTTTCATGATATAATTTTTGAACTTTTAAATAAATATTATTAATTTTTTTTTCAGCTCTTTCTAAACCATTATCTGTTTTGAAAATCCCAACATATTTAGTCATTATTTGCTGTAATTGTTCCCTTAAAACCTGCACATTTTGAATAGTAGTGTTTTTAGAATAATCATAACCATTCCATTCAGGTAATTTATCATAAAAACTTTTTGATGGTAAATTTTGATTTAGAGATTTAATACAATCTATTGCGGCTCGGTGAGAAAAAACTAGGGCTTCCAAAAGAGAATTTGAAGCAAGTCTATTAGCTCCGTGTAAGCCAGTTGCACTACATTCTCCAATAGCATATAGCCCTTTTAGACTTGATTCACTTTGGTGGTTCACGATTATTCCTCCACAGAAATAATGAGCTGCAGGAACCACTGGAATTGGATCTTTCGGCAAAAAGATACCAATTGATTTACATGTATTATAAATAGTTGGGAAATGTGATTTCCAGCGTTTTTCAGATATTTCTGAACCATCAAGTAAAACAAAATTTTCTTTTTGTTTTTCTATTTGTTTTTGAATTTCACGGGCTACAATATCTCTTGGGGCAAGTTCACCTCTTGAATCAATTTTCAACATAAACCGTTCTTGCAATGAATTTCTAAGCTTTCCGCCTTCGCCTCTCACTGCTTCTGTTATTAAAAAAACATTCTGTTCTATTTTATCCCTTAAGGCAGTGGGATGAAATTGAACAAATGGCAAGCCATCCATCTGAACTTTAGCACGATAAGCTGCACCTAAACCGTCGCCTGTAGCGACAGTTGGATTGGTTGTGTAAGCATATAAGCTTCCAGCTCCACCTGTAGATAGTATTGTAATCTTTGCCCCTATCTTAATAATTTCCTCTTCTTCTTGAGAAATTATGTATGCACCATAGCAACGATTCATTTTTGATCTAGAGTGATGATCGGTAATTAAATCCACTAGAGTGTGATTTTCTAAAATTGTGATATTAGAAAAGCTTTTAACTTTTGCTGTAAGAACTTCTTGTATTTGTTTGCCTGTTTGATCTTTATAGTGAACAATTCTTTTTTCAGAATGACCACCCTCAATTCCTAAGTCTAGTTGTTCTTCCTTTTTGTCAAAAGCAGTACCCCATTTTATAAGCTCATCTAATCGTTTATTTGCTTCCTCTACTACAAATTTAACAACTTTGGAATTACATGTGCCATCACCCGCAATCATTGTATCTTTGATATGCTTTTCAGTAGAATCTTTTTTTAAATTCCTAACAACTGCTATGCCACCTTGAGCATATCTTGTATTCCCTTCATTTATATCTCCTTTAGAAATTAGAGTTAACGAAATTTCTGGGCTTTCTTCAGCTACTTTAATTGCAAAAGTTAAACCTGAAATTCCCGTACCAATAACAAGAATATCTGTAGTCATAATTAACTTAGTTCGAACATGCGTTCTATTGGAATTCTTGCAGCATCCATAAGCTTTTTATTCATTTTTATTTCAGGAGACTCCTCTAATAAACAACGATAAAGTTTTTCTAAAGTATTGAGCTTCATAAAACCACATTCGCTGCAAGCACAAGTATCATCTTCAACAGGAGCTGGTATAAATTTTTTTTCAGGGCAGCATTTTTGCATTTCGTGTAGAATACCTACTTCTGTTGCAACAATATATTCTTTAGTTTTATCTTTTTGAACAAAATTTAAAAGTGCGGAGGTACTGCCTATGTAATGAGCAATATCTAAAACAGGAGATTCGCTTTCTGGATGTGCAATGAATTTTGCTTTTGGATGCACTTTGATTAAGGATACAATTTTTTCAAAGGAAAAGGCTTCATGAACAACACATGAGCCGTCCCATAGTATCATATTTCTATTTGTTTCTTTATTCAGATATGCACCAAGATTTTTATCTGGCGCAAAAATAATTTTTTTATCTCTAGGTATACTTTCAACTATTTTTTTAGCATTACTCGAAGTACAAACAATATCACTTAAGGTTTTTATTTCTGCAGAACAGTTTATGTAAGAAATAACAATAGCGTCAGGAAATTTCGCTTTAAAGGTTGCAAAATCTCCCGGAGGGCAAGAATCAGCTAATGAACACCCTGCTTTTAGGTCCGGGATAAGAACTTTTTTCAAAGGGTTTATAATTTTTGCTGTTTCTGCCATAAAATGAACACCTGCAAGAACAATGATATCATTGTTTATTTTAGATGCTTGCTGAGCTAAATAAAGACTATCTCCAAGATAGTCTGCAACTTCTTGAATTGATTCTTCCTGATAGTAATGAGCAAGAATTACAGCATTCTTTTCTTCTTTTAATTTCTGGATAGCTGAAGCATATTCAGAATAATCTTTAACTCCTTCTTTAAGTATGCTGTTTTTTATATTCATAATATAAAATTAGTAAGTTTTAGAGTATAGATTTTATGCTCTTTATATTTTTTTTTGAATTCTCATTTATAACACTATCCATGGTATAAGCATTTTCTACTAATTGAACACCACTCTGAATTCTTCTAAGTGATGTAAGATGTGCTCCAGAATCAAGTTTTTTTCCAAAATCATGAGCTAAACTCCTAATATAAGTGCCTTTACTACATTTTATTAAAAAATTTATTTTAAGCCCCTTACGCTTAATTTCAAATTTTGATATGATTACCTGACGAGGCTTCATAATAATTTTCTTTCCTGCTCTTGCTAATTCATAAAGGCGATTCCCATCTTTTTTTAGTGCAGAATATAAAGGAGGTATTTGTGAAATTTTACCTGACAAGCTTTTGATAGCTTTATTAATTAAATCTTCTGTAATATGCTGAGTAGGAAAAGTTGCATCAATTTTTGTCTCCTGATCATAAGAGGGTGTTGTACTTCCTAAAATTAGATTTCCAATATAAGTCTTTTCATCAAGTTGAAGATCATTGATTTTTTTTGTTTTTTTACCTGTACAAATCACTAGTAATCCTGTTGCTAATGGGTCCAATGTTCCAGCATGTCCAACCTTTAATTTTTTTAATCCAGTTTTATTTTTTAGATGCCAGCGAATTTTATTAACTACCTGAAATGAAGTCCAACCCAACGGTTTATCTATTAAAAAAATCTGCCCTTCAAGTAAATTCTCGGCCTTGAATTTTTCTTTAAAAAAGTCCATAAAATATGGTTGCTGCTCCAATAAATAAACAATAATAACTGAAGTATTTAAGCTTACTTTTTTTAACAAAGGTAATCATCCATTTACAAGCAAAAATACCACTTAGAAAAGCAGCTGTAAAACCCAAAGTCAAATTGATTATACTAATATTTTGAGGTACTGTTTCCATATCAAATATGATTTTAACCATGCTTCCAAATATAAGAGGGAGCACCATTAGAAAAGAAAAACTTGTAGCTTTTTTACGATCAACTCCCAATAAAACTGCGCTTGCAATTGTCGAACCACTTCTCGATATACCAGGAAGAATGGCTACGGATTGAACAATTCCTAAAATAAAAGCATTAAAAAAGGATATTTTTTTTTTCATATCTCTGGTAAGATCTGAAATAAAAAGAATTACCGCAGTCAATAAAAGCATACCTCCCACAAGAACCATGTTTCTTGAAAATAAAGTTTCGATTTGTTCTTGAAAAAATAATCCCACAATAGTTGCAGGAATCATTGAAATTATAATTTTTATGGAAAATTGAGTATGCTCATTTTTTTTAAAATATGAAATGCCCTTAATGATTTCATAAATTTCTTTTTTAAAAACAACTATTGTACTTAGAGCTGTACCAAAATGCAACACTAGGGTCATAAACAAACTTTCTTGACCCATAATCTCATTTCCAAATATTGCTTTTCCAATTTCTAAATGACCACTTGAAGATATGGGTAAAAATTCAGTTAAGCCCTGGATAACTCCTAGTACAATAGCTTCAACAAATCTCATTTAAAACTCTTTGTTTTGATTAAAATAGAATAAATAGCCACACCAAAACCAACAAGAATTAAAGTAGGAGCAATTCGAATTCTTCTAAAATTAAAAATTTCTTCATTAAAATAATTAGGGTCTTCACTACCACCCCCAGCCATTATAATAAAACCAGAAGAAATTATAATAAATGAGATAAATAGTATTACATAATTACGTTTCCCAAATAAGAATTTTTTTGGAGAAGGAGATTTTTTCATAGTTTACATTCAATAAACAGCATCTGTTTTTAATTTTAAATATCGTTGGGTAGCAAAAAATGTACTTAGACCAGTTATTCCTATTCCTAGTGTCATGATACTAATAAAAATAATAGTTAATTCGTTTTGCTGTTGGAATATTTCTAACTCTGGGAAACGTTTATCTATTTCCCAAAGCAAAAAACTTAGTCCAATTAAAGCAAGTATTGAACTCAAAACACCTAAAAGTACATGACTCAATATAAATGGTTTTCGTATAAATGATTTGGTTGCTCCTACTAACTGCATAGTCTTGATAATGATTCGTTTGGAATAAATTGATAAACGTATTGAGCTATTTATTAATAATAGGGCAATTATAATAAATAGAGTACTTATCATTAAAAGTAAAAATGATACTCTTTGGATATTTTCATCTAAAAGTGCAACCAGAGGTTGGTCGAAAACAACTTCATCAACGAAATCAGAAACCTCGATTTCTGTTTTAGTTTCATTTAAACTCAAATTGTTTACATATGTTGAGTTAAAATAAATGTCAAGGGAATTTAGAAGGGGATTATATCCTAAGAATTCTACAAAATCTTCTCCAATATCTCTGGCATAAAGATCGGCAGCCTCCTCCTTTGAGGTATATGTAACTTTTCTTGTTGCGGCATTAAGTTGGATTTTCTTTTGCATTTGAGAAATTTCTATATCCTTAGCACTGTCTTTTAAAAAAACTGTCATAACAATTTGCTCCTTAAAATGCGAGACTAAATTTTTTGTGTTAAGTAAAAATAAACCCAAAATCCCCAATAAAAAAAGGACAATACTGATGCTAATTACAACTGAGAAGTAGCTATTTAATATTCTTCTTTTTTGATAATTATCTTGAAAATTTTCTGGCATTGACTATTTTTTTGTAAAAATAGAAAAGAAAAACAAGATAAAGATATAGATAAAATATTCTTTTTAGCTATTTGACATTCGATCAATAAGCGTACTTTTGTTGCTTTTATAAGTATTAACATTTTAGGTAGTGGAGTACGATTTTGAAAGCATAGAGAAAAAATGGCAAGCATATTGGGCAAAAAATCAAACCTTTAAAGTAGAGAATGACTCTGATAAGCCTAAATATTATATCCTCGATATGTTTCCTTATCCTTCTGGAGCTGGTCTTCACGTTGGACATCCCTTAGGCTACATAGCAAGTGATATTTTTGCTCGATACAAGAGACACAAAGGATATAATGTTCTTCATCCTCAAGGATATGATTCTTTTGGTTTACCGGCAGAACAATACGCCATCCAAACTGGACAGCATCCTGCTAAAACCACAAAAGAAAACATTTCTAGATATCGCGTTCAGCTTGATCAGATGGGGTTTTCATTTGATTGGAGCAGAGAGTTACGAACTTCAAGCCCCGATTTTTATAAATGGACCCAATGGATATTCTTGCTTCTTTTCGAACATTATTATTGCAAGACCAAAAACAAGGCACTTCCAATTACAAATTTGATAAGCTATTTTGAAAAGGAGGGAAATTATTTTGTCGATGCAGTTTGTTCTCCTGGAACTGAAAACTTCACCGCTGATCAATGGCTCAAGTTTAGCAAAGTCCAAAAAGAAGAAATTCTTCTAAACTATAGATTAACTTATTTATCAAATACAGAAGTAAATTGGTGTGCTGATTTAGGTACAGTTTTGGCTAACGACGAAGTAATTAATGGGGTCTCAGAGCGTGGAGGTTATCCTGTTACTAAGAAGAAAATGAGGCAGTGGAGTATGCGGGTTGGAGCATATGCAGAACGCTTGCTTTCAGATTTAGATAAAATTGATTGGCCAGATTCATTAAAGGAAATGCAAAGAAATTGGATTGGAAAGTCTATTGGAGCAAAAGTTTTATTTCAGATTGAGGGTTTTGACCAAAAAATCGAAGTATTCACTACACGCCCAGATACTTTGTTTGGTGTTACATTTATGACTTTAGCACCTGAGCTTGATATAGTCAAAATTATTACCCATGAAGAACAAAAAAATGAGGTGAATAATTATATTGAGCAAACACAACAGAGAAGTCAACGAGAAAGGATGTCAGATGTTAAGAGTATTACAGGTGTTTTTACCGGTAGTTATGTTTTGCATCCTTTCACTGGAGAAAGAATACCAATTTGGATAGGAGATTATGTCTTAGCAGATTATGGAACAGGAGCAGTGATGGCAGTACCATGTGGTGATCAGAGAGACTATGATTTTGCTAAAAAATTCAATATCCCGATCAAAAATATTTTTAAGGGTGTTTCAATTGATAAAGAGGCCTATGTAAACAAAGAAAATACAATTATTGACAATTCAGATTTCCTAACAAATCTTACCTACTCTGAGGCAATGTCAAGAATAATTGAGGAATTAGAAAATAAAGAATGTGGAGAGGGAACTATAAATTATCGTTTACGCGATGCTATTTTTAGTAGACAACGTTACTGGGGAGAACCAATTCCCATCTATTATAAAGATAAACTTCCTCAACCTTTAAATCTTGATGATTTACCTTTAAAACTTCCTGATGTTGAGAACTATTTGCCTACCCGTGAAGGATTTCCTCCCCTTGGAAATGCACATAAATGGGCATGGGATACTGAGTTGAGAACTGTTGTAGAAAATGAAAAAATTGATAACAAAAAAGTATTTCCTTTAGAGCTAAATACTATGCCTGGTTGGGCAGGGAGTTCTTGGTATTTTTACAGGTACATGGATTCTCAGAATTCAGACACATTTGTAGGTAAAAAAGCGGTGAATTATTGGCAGGATGTAGATTTATACTTAGGAGGTAGTGAACATGCCACAGGTCACTTGTTATACTCTCGTTTTTGGCAAAAATTTCTTTTCGATCTAAAACTTTTACCTGTAGACGAATACGCAAAAAAATTAATTAATCAGGGAATGATTTTAGGGAATTCTGCATTTATTTACAGAAAACCAGGATCACAGGAATATATTTCTAAAGATTTGCTAAATTCAGTCGAAGGTTACGATCCAATTAGAGTAGATGTAGATTTAGTAAACCTGTCTGATGAATTAGATATCGATCGCTTACGTATGTGGCAAAAACAATTTGGTACTGCAAAATTTAAGATGAATAATGGAGTTTTTAAAGTAGGCCGCGAGATAGAAAAAATGTCCAAGTCAAAATTTAATGTTGTCAATCCAGATAGAATTTGTGATAAATATGGGGCGGATACATTAAGAATGTACGAAATGTTTTTAGGCCCTATTGAGCAAGCGAAACCCTGGAATACTGCCGGAATTTCGGGGGTTCATAATTTTTTGAAGAAATATTTGCGTTTATTTTATGCAGAAAATCATTGGATTGTGAACGATGAAGAGCCAAATAAAAAAGAACTTAAAATTTTACATGAGACAATTAAAAGAGTAAGTATCGATATTGAGAATTTTTCCTTTAACACATGTGTTAGTTCATTTATGATTTGTGTAAATGAATTGACATCGTTAAACTGTCACAGTAGAGAAATTCTTACCCCACTAACACTGCTTTTATCTCCTTTTGCCCCTCATTTAGCCGAGGAAATTTGGGAAAAATTAGGGAACAAAACTACGATAGTGTATGATTCTTTTCCTGAAGTAAATGAATCATATTTGGTTGTGGACACAAAAAATTACCCTGTTTCATTTA
Organism: uncultured Bacteroidota bacterium; assembly: GCA_902517245.1. Taxonomy (GTDB): domain Bacteria; phylum Bacteroidota; class Bacteroidia; order Flavobacteriales; family Flavobacteriaceae; genus MS024-2A. Next base: position 8,665 of record CABYBK010000002.1, read on the forward strand.
ATGGTAAAATGCGTTTTGTCATTCCTTTGTCACTTAGTCTCCCTCAAGAAGATATTAAAAAAGCAGTATTGAATGATGTAAGAACTATTGAATACTTGAAAGGAAAAACACCCAAAAAATGGATAATAATTCCGACAAAAATCATCAATATTGTGTTCTAATGATAGATTTTGAGATTGAAACTATCGGATTGATGGCTGCCTGTTTTACAACAGGATCTTTTTTGCCTCAAGTCTATAAAATTTGGAAACACAAAAGATCTGATGGAGTTTCATTAAGTATGTATCTTTTTATGTTAACAGGAGTAATATTATGGATTATTTACGGATTATTTATTGGAAGTATTTCTGTGATAATTGCAAATTTTATTGCTGCGATATTGCAATCTATAATTATATATTATAAATTAAAATTGAAATAATAATTTATTAATCCAAAGCTTTCAGTTATTTTTAAAAAAAATATATATGGGAAGCTATTATTTACTTTTAATTTTTATTTCTGGGGCTAGTATGTGGGTAAGTGGTACCCTAAAAAGAAAGTTTAAAAAATATTCTAAAATTCAACTTCATAGTAATATGTCAGGCAAGGAAATTGCTGAAAAAATGTTGTCTGATCATGGAATTAAAGACGTGAAAATAATTTCAGTCCGTGGCTCATTGACAGATCATTATAATCCTCAAAAGAAAACGATTAACTTAAGTGAATCAGTTTTTAATGAACGTAATGCTGCTTCAGCTGCTGTGGCTGCACATGAATGTGGGCATGCTGTCCAACATGCTAATGGATATGAATGGTTACAATTAAGATCTTCTCTAGTGCCTCTTGTTGGTGTAGCTTCAAACATGTCCATGATTATTATCATTGGAGGGTTATTATTGATTAATGTTATTCCAATTGGATTTGAAATAGCAGTTATTGGGTTAGCTCTTTTTTCGATGGGTACCTTGTTTAGTTTTATTACTTTGCCTGTGGAGTATGATGCTAGCAATCGCGCTTTAGCATGGCTTCAAAGAAAAAGCATTGTATCACGTTCTGAATTTGATGGAGCTCAAGATGCATTGAAGTGGGCTGCTAGAACATACGTGGTTGCAGCTTTATCATCATTAGCTACATTAGCTTATTTTGCTTTCCAAATTTTTGGTGGTAGAAGAAACTGATCAAAAACTAACTTGTCTATTAATCTGTTCTTCTAGCGATATAAAAGTTTCTGTTCTTGAAACGCCTTCTACAGATTGTATATTTTTGTTTAGTAATTCCATAAGATGCTCATTATCTCTACATAAAAGCTTTGCAAAAATACTCCAATTTCCAGTTGTATAGTGACATTCAATTACTTCAGGAATATTTTTTAATTGTTTTACAGCCTCAGGATTTCGAATTGCTTTGTCTAGGTAAACACCTATAAAAGCAACAGTTTTGAATCCGAGGATTTTAGGGTTCAAAATAATTTGTGATCCAGAAATTACCTTAGCTTTCTCAAGTTTTTTTAAACGTTGGTGAACCGCAGCACCAGAAATTCCAGCAACACTGGCAATAACTTGAATTGGTGTTCTTGCATCTTGCAAAAGATTTTTTATAATGATTTTATCTATACCGTCAACGGTAACACTCTGCTTTACAATTTTCAATTTATTTGTATTTTAGTTCAATTAAAAGGTTGAAAAATAAAGGTAATAGATAATAATTAACTTAAAACATTTAAAATTATTTATGTTTTAGTTAATAAATGACAAGTGTATTTTAAATTAAAATATTATTTTATTTTTTCAACATATTGTTCAATAGCCATTGTCATAGAAGGACTTACTGGGGTAGGTGCTTTAATCTGAACAGTTAAACCGGCATCCTCAGCTGCTTTAATAGTAGAGTTTCCATAGGCTGAAATTCTCGTTTTATTTTGTTTAAAGTCAGGAAAATTTTTGAATAATGACTCAATTCCTGAGGGGCTAAAAAACACTAAAATATCATAATAAACGTCTCTTAAATCTGATAGATCACTAACTACAGTTCGATAGAGTATTGCACGTGTCCATCTTAATTTAATATTATCTAGAAAATTTGGGACATCTTTTTTTAGAGTATCAGATGTAGGAAAAAGAAAAGTCTCTGTTTCAAATTTATTAAGAACATTTTCTAGATCTTCTATTTTTCCTTTTCCAACATAAATTTTCCTTTTTCTGTAGACAACATATTTTTGAAGATAATATGCAACTGCTTCTGATAGACAAAAGTATTTGGTAGTATTTGGAACTGAATAACGCATTTCTTTACATAGCCTAAAGAAATGATCAACTGCATTACGACTAGTCAATATTATATTATCATAATTTTTGAAATCAATTTTTTGCTGACGTACTTCTTTAGCATTAACACCCTCTACGTGTATGAAGGGTCTGAAATCGATGGTTAATTTATGTTTATTTTGTAATCTGTTGTAAGGAGATTTCTCAGATGAAGGTTCGGGTTGAGAAACCAAAATTGTTTTCACTTTCATAATCTTTCTATATTACAACTTTGAATCTATGATAAATACATAGAACCAATACCAAGGTATAATTTTTAATGTGCAAAGATAAAGAATTATGTACAAAAACTCTTTAGGATTAGGACGAAAAAGAGAAATAAATATTTTGATTTGATAATAAAACCAGCACACCCCTAGACAGCCTGATATGGTTATAAAAATATGTTTTGTAAAAGAATTATAAGTATTAAAAAATAAAAATATTAAGAGAATTATTGAAAATTGAACATTATGAGTGAAGCTTTTAAAATATAATAATTTTGATTTATTCATACTTTTAATATGATTCAGAATTGATTGAATTAAGAAAAAGCGAAGACTTAAAAAAACAAAAAGTGTAATCATTAAGTAATAATACTCGAAAGAAAATTGGATTAATTTGTTTGAAAAATTTGAAAAGGAGAAAATATAAAGACAAACGGTACTAACAATAATAAAAAAACTAAGAAGATTAAAGGGGCTTAAATAATTTAACTTTTTTTCTGAGATAAACTTGCTTATATAGAAATCTGTAGCATAAAACTTTATTAGTCCCCTTAGTCTAAGTGGGTCTAGAAAAAACATCCAGCTTATAAACAATAGATTTATAAAAAAAATCAAACTGATCCAATCTTGATGAATATTATTTTTAAAAATCAAATCTCCCATTATTCAAATTTACTTGATTTTAAAAAATTATTCTTACTTACACAACATTATGTTGATTAGACATTTCCTATTTTTACAAGAATGAGGACAGAAAAAACATTAATCATAATTCCTACCTTTAATGAAATAGAAAATATTTCGAAAATTATTATGGCCATTTTTGATACTGGCTTATCAATAAATATTTTAGTTGTTGATGATCAATCTCCAGATGGAACTGGCCAGGAGGTTAGAAAATTAATGAAAACTTTTCCAAATAGATTATTTTTAGAAAGTAGGTCAGGAAAAAAAGGATTGGGATCGGCTTATATCGATGGTTTTAAGTGGGCACTAAAAAGTGATTATAAATATATCTTTGAAATGGATGCAGATCTTTCTCATCAACCAAAGGAATTAAAATCAATGATTAAAATACTTGATTCAAATGTTGACCTAGTCATAGGTTCTCGCTATATAAAAGGAGTTAATGTCGTAAACTGGCCTTTGGGTAGAATTTTGCTATCATATTTTGCATCGTTTTATGTTCAATTTATTACAGGTATGCCGATTAAGGATCCGACTGCCGGATTTGTTGGTTATAAAAGGAGGGTTATTGAGACAATTGATATAGATAATATTAAATTTATAGGCTATGCTTTTCAAATTGAACTCAAGTACAAAGCCTGGATTAAAAATTTTATAATTAAGGAACACCCTATTATTTTTATAAATAGAGTTTATGGAAAATCTAAGATGAGTGGAAATATTATTTGGGAAGCATTTTTTGGTGTTTTACTTTTACGCCTAAAAAAGAAAAATTTTAGTTGAATTATGAGAGAACTAAAAATCATTAATGCATTTTTGGTAAATGATGGCAAGATATCAAAAGAAGATATTCATGTTGTTGGTAACAAAATAGTGAAAATAGGGAATTGTATTAAATCTTCTGATAATGCTGAAGTTTTTGACGCCACTGGTAAATATGTTTTTCCAGGATTAATTGATGACCAAGTCCATTTTAGAGAGCCAGGATTAACTCACAAGGCTACAATTGAGACAGAGTCTAAGGCAGCACTTGCAGGAGGTATTACTTCCTTTTTAGAGATGCCCAACACTAATCCTCAGACAACAACTATTAAAGAATGGGAATTTAAAAATAAGCTTGCTGAAAAAACATCATATGCAAATTATGGGTTTATGTTTGGCGGAACGAATAATAATTTAGATCAAATTTTAAAGCTTGATTCTAAACGAGTGCCAGCGCTGAAATTATTTCTTGGGTCTTCCACTGGAAATATGTTAGTTGATAATCCTGAGGTATTAAAGAATATTTTTGAAAACACAGATTTAGTTATTGCAGTTCATTGTGAAGACGAAACCACAATAACAAATAATCTTAAAGCTGCAAAAGTGAAATATGGGGAAAACATTCCAATTGAGCAGCACCCTGAAATTAGAAGTGAAAATGCTTGTTATTTATCTTCTTCTCAGGCAATAAGCTTAGCCAAACAAACTGGGGCACGTCTCCATGTTTTTCATGTATCTACAGCAAAAGAGTTATCTCTTTTTCGCAATGATATCCCACTGAAAGATAAAAAAATAACAGCTGAGGTTTGTATTCATCATCTTTGGTTTAATTCGAAAGATTATAAAACTAAAGGCACATTAATAAAATGGAATCCTGCGATTAAGACATTGAATGATAGTGAAGCTCTTTGGGATGGCCTAAATTCAGGATTGTTAGATGTTTTAGCAACTGATCATGCGCCTCACACAATAAAGGAAAAGTTAAATTCTTATAACAAAGCACCATCTGGTGGTCCTCTTGTTCAACATTCGTTACCTGCTTTGCTTACCGCTTACCATCAAAAGAGAATTAGTTTGGAGAAAATTGTTGAAAAAGCTTGCCATAATCCAGCGATTCTATTTGATATAAAAAATCGTGGCTATATAAGAGAAGGGTTTTTCGCAGATTTGGTTATAATCGATTTAGACAAAAAACATACTGTAAATAAGAAAGATTTATTATACAAATGCGGGTGGTCACCTTTTGAAGGAACAACTTTTAAAGGAATTGTTGAAAAAACATTACTTAACGGTCAATGGGCTTATAATCAAGGAAAAGTTCTTCCAAAGTCTGCAGCAATGGCTTTAATATTTGATAGGTAAATGAAAATTAAAAATTTCCACATTAGAATTACATTTATTATATTATTATTATTTAGCTGTGATAATCCTATAGATGTTAAGAAGCCTGATAAATTAATTGATCAAGTTTTAATGGAAAAAATCCTTTATGAAGCAACTCTTTTAGAGGTTATGAGTACTTTTTCTGAAAAAAATCCAAACTTTACTAAAACACTAGGGGCTCCATATTTTTATTTAAAGTATGGTATCGATAGTTTGCAGTTATCTGAAAATGAATCTTATTATTCTAAAAATCCTAAAATTTACCAAAAAATTCACATGAAGGTTTTACTTCGTATGGAAAAGCTTAAGGATAGTTTTGACATATTAACCAAAAAGGAAAAATAAAATTAATACTGTTTTGCTATTAGGTCTATGGTCTCTTTAATTTTTGTGTATTTGAAATTTATTTTACTTAAAATTTTTGAACCATTATATTTTTGATTATTACAAAGTGAATCTATGAGTGCAAAACTCAAGTAACTTTTTCTTAATCTTAAAAGACTGAGTGTCTTATCAATAATAAAAAGAAGGTATAGTATCAATTTTGATAGAGGAAAAAAAGGTTTTCTTTTATATAATGCGATTGCAATTTTATCTAATAATATTTTTTGTTTTAAGTTTTCTGATACCAATATAAAGCGCTCATTTCTTATTCTAGAGTCCATTAAAGTCATTAAACAATTTACAACATCTTCCAAAGAGACAACTGGTGTATTTCCAATAGTATAATATTTCAATCCCTCATGGACCTTTTTAAATATCTCTCCACTACTTCGATGCCAAAAATGAGCTCCTAAAATTACACCAGGATTAACGATAATAACATCAACACCTTCTTGCGAAGCTCTCCACACCTCGAGTTCAGCTTCATGTTTAGAATAAGCATAGGCAGTATGATTTTTAGTATTCGACCATGAGTGATTTTCATTTATAATTTTTATGTTTTTCTCGGCTCCAATTGATGCAATTGAGGATACATATCCTAATTTTTTTATCCTATGTTTTATACAAAGATTTACAATGTTAGCTGTGCCCTCAATATTAGTTTTTATTAATTTTTTATTTTGAAATTGAACTAAAGAAACTTTAGCCGCACAGTGATATACGTATTTAATACCCTTAAAAGCTTTATTTAAAGCTTCTAGATCATTTAGATCAGTCTTTATCCAATCAATTTGTTCGAATAAATTTAACTTATCAGGAAATAATTTTTTGAAAAGATGTTTGATATGATTAAGACTGTCAGTTCTCCGGTAAATAGCTCGAGTTGGTTGATTTTTTTTTAAGCATTCTAAAAGAATACGTGAACCTAACATGCCTGTGCCTCCAGTAACTAATATCATATTATCTAAAGTACACTTTTTTGATTTTGATTTTCTGTTTCTCCCAGAGAAATATATCTTTACAATAAAAATTAATGTCGATAAATTTTGTACAGGAACTGCAATGGCGAGGTTTACTTCATGATCTGACCCCAGAAACGGAAAAATTTCTTTTAAATAATTCTACTAAAGGATATATAGGATTCGATCCAACAGCAGATTCACTTCATATAGGGAGTTTAGTTCAAATCATTATTTTGATGCATTTTCAAAAGGCAGGTCACTTTCCAATAGTTTTGTTAGGTGGAGCTACTGGTATGATTGGCGATCCATCAGGTAAATCAGATGAGCGAAATTTATTGGATCAAGAAACTCTAGAAAAAAACTGTAATGGCATGCAAAAGCAGTTTGAAAAATTTTTAGATTTTAACACGACTATAGAAAATCCTGCTTTGATGATCAATAATTTTGATTGGATGAAGTCTTTCAGCTTGATAGATTTTTCAAGAGACATAGGGAAGCATTTAACAGTCAACTATATGATGGCAAAAGAATCTGTGAAAAAACGTTTAGATTCTGAATCTAGTGTGGGTATGTCTTTTACAGAATTCACGTATCAGTTGATTCAGGGTTACGACTTTCTCCACCTTTATAAAACAGAAGGATGTAAACTTCAGATGGGAGGTAGTGACCAATGGGGTAATATTACTACAGGGACAGAGTTAATAAGAAGAAAAGAAGGTGGAAAAGCTTATGCTATAACTTGCCCCTTAATTAAAAAAGCTGATGGCTCTAAGTTTGGTAAAACTGAAAGCGGAAACGTATGGCTCGACAAATCAAGGACTTCACCATACAAGTTTTATCAGTTTTGGTTAAATACTTCAGATGAAGATGCTTTTAGCTATATTAAAATTTTCACTTTTTTGTCTAAAGAAAAAATTGATCAGAAAACAAAAGAGCACAAAGAATCACCACACCTAAGATTATTGCAAAAAATTATTGCTGAAGAAGTAACAACTTTAGTGCATGGAAAAGAGGCATATCAAAAAGCTACAGAAGTTTCTAAAATTTTATTTGGCAAAACTACCTCTGAGGCCATTCAAAATTTAGACTCTGAAACTTTTCTAGAATTATTTGAGGGAGTTCCGCAAGCTAATATTAAGAAGGACCTTTTAGTCGAGGGAATAGATATTATTAAAGTTTTGGTTTCTGAAACAGGGTTTTTAAATTCAAATGGAGATGCACGCCGAGCACTAAATGAAAATGCGATTTCTGTAAACCAAATAAAAGTAAAACAAGATTATATTATTAATGTTAAAGATTTAATAGCAGAAAAATATGTATTGTTACAAAGAGGTAAAAAAACTTATTTTATCTTGAATGTCGGCGATTAAATTACCATTAAATTACACCCCCTTATCTCTGATTGATCAAAACGGCCTAATACTTCAAAGCTCCCCTCAAAATCAACTTTACCAAGATCTTGCGTGGCAATAAAAGCACATGAATCTATGTTTGCCATATCAATTATATTTAAAGCGCCGATTTTTCTTGGTGTTAATATCTCGAATGGATCTTCAATCGATCTAGACATTACCTTCATCCATGGAGGACATTTAAAGATTCCTTTACCTTTTGAATAGGCTTGACTTAAGAGTTCTGTCATACCGTATTCAGAATGTATCTCAGTTACTTTGTACTTATCTTTAAGTTTTTTATGGAGTGCTGAGCGAACTAATTCTTTTCTCATACCTTTCATTCCTCCTGTCTCCATAATTATTGTGTTTTTAAGGTTCCATATAAATTTTTCAGCACCCTCAAGTAGTGCAAATGTAACTCCAAGGAGTATTGTTTTTTGGCTCTTGCTCTCTAAAGTAATTAGTCTTTTTCTTAGAGAATCCCAATTATCTAAATAAAACCCACTTTCTACACGCTTTGTTTTTTTTATTAAATAATCTGCCATAAAAACTAAAGATGAATTATCGCGTTCTAAATAAGACGGTAGTAATGCTAGAATAACATAATCTTCTATATTCCCATAAAAATGGCTAAATGCTTTATTAAAACTTTTTATATAAAGATTTAAATCATTAACATTATGAATTGACGGGGTTTGTCCTGTTGTTCTACTTGATTCAAATCTGATTTGGGGGGGATTTTTGTCAAAATTCAGATCATGATTCTTAAAAAATTGAATTGGTAAAAAAGGAATTTTATTAATTTCTTTTACATCACTGGGATCTACATTAATCAAATCACAATAAGACCTGTAAATTGAATTATTTTCATATTGGAATCTAAAAAGTTTTAAAGCTTGACTATTAAAAGTAGCTTTAGTAATAGTTTCAAAACTTGTAAATAATTCTCTCACCTACTAGTAAAAATAAAGAAAAAGATATTATAACAGTATTAATTCTAATATTGGACATACCTTATATTTTTTTAATTATTAATAGTTTAATAACATTATTGAACACTAAAAAGTATTAATTTCAGGGTTTTTGATGTATGGAAAAAAAACACACTAAGATATTACTTGTTGACGATGAACCTGATATAGTCGAGATAATTCGTTTTAATTTAGAACAAAACGGTTATCAAATTAGTACAGCTTCTGACGGCTTAGAGGCAATCAAGGCTGCAGAGAAAGAAATACCTCACCTTATAATTATGGATGTCATGATGCCAAATTTAGATGGAATTGAAGCCTGCGAAAGACTACGTCAAGATGATAGATTTTCAGATACTATCATTATGTTTTTAACAGCCAGAGGAGAAGACTATTCCTATGTTGCAGCTTTTGATGCAGGGGCAGATGACTATGTCACTAAACCAATAAAACCGAAAGTATTAGTTTCAAAAGTAAAGGGGCTTTTACGAAGGCTTAAAGAAAAGGAGTCTAAAAATATATATGTTTTTAATAAACTCACTATAGATCGAGATTCGTATAAGGTTATTAATGAGCATAAAGAACTTTCTCTACCAAGAAAAGAATTTGAATTATTATTCCTATTGGCTTCAAAGCCTGGCAAAGTTTTTACTAGAGAAAAAATTATGGATAAAGTTTGGGGAGGTGATGTTGTAGGAGACCGAACAATAGATGTCCATATTAGAAAGCTTAGAGAAAAAATTGGTAATCGTTATTTCAAAACTGTAAAAGGAATTGGATATAAATTTATTCAACCTTAAAGAAATTAATTTGAGTATTTTAAAATTAAATAAAGTCAGTTTTTATTTATCTATATCAATCTCACTTTTTTGTGTAATTGTTTTTATAATAATGGCTTTCATGTTTCTTGATTTAACCGGTGAAGAGATTTTTAAATTTTCAATTTTCAGTTTTTTAAGCATTCTAATTTTTTCATATATTTTATTGTTTTATCGTTTCGAAAGCTTAATAATTATTAGATTAAATGAAATTTATAAAAAACTTTTACCTACTTCATCTTCTTATGTAATAAAAAAACCATCTGATATCGATTTGTTTACAAGCAATCTTAACAAGATCAATTCTGATAAAAATTTGGAAATAGAAATGCTAAAGAATCAAGAAAATTATAGGAAAGAGTTTATTGGAAATATTGCACACGAATTAAAAACTCCCTTATTTACAATTCAAGGCTATATTTTGACTCTTTTAGATGGAGGTGTGACCGATGAAGAAATAATAAAAAAATATTTAAAGCGTACCTCTAAAGGGGTTGAAAGACTCACTTATGTTGTTAAAGATCTAGATTTAATTACCAAGTTTGAATCTGGTATGGCAAACTTGGAATTTAAAACTTTTGATATTCTTTTTACTATCAAAAATGTATTTGAACTGTTGGAGATACAAGCTAAAAAAAACAACATTACTTTAAAGACAAATAATGAGTATGTGAAGCCGATATATGTATATGCTGATGAAGAAAGGATTCAGCAAGTAATAACTAATCTAATTATAAATTCCTTAAAATATGGTGTTGATCGTGGTGTTACAGAAGTAAGTATTGATTCATTAAAAAAAGGTAAAATTCTAATAAGAATTTCTGATAACGGAGAAGGTATAGAAAAAAAACATTTACCACGACTCTTTGAGCGTTTTTATCGGGTAGAAAAAACAAGAAACCGAACGCTAGGGGGGTCTGGACTGGGATTATCAATTGTGAAACATATCATCGATGCACATAATGAAAAAATATTTGTAGAAAGTCAGGCAAATATTGGCTCTGAGTTTTCCTTTACACTCTCAAAGGCTAATAAGGCACAATTAATTCAAGAGTAAAATTTCTTATTTTTATAAAAAAATTGTGGGAAGTAAAAATAAATTAAAACGATTTAAGGAAAACGAAATATTTCCCAACGTAATACAACCCAAATTATCTGACGTTCAAAAAGATTCTTTTTTTTTAAAAGGAAAATGGAGATCTGACTTTTTTAAAAACAACCAGCCCATTGTTTTGGAATTAGGTTGTGGTAAAGGGGAGTATACCCTTCATCTTGCAGAACAAAATCCAAATAGAAACTACATTGGAATTGACATAAAAGGCGCAAGATTATGGAGAGGAGCTAAGACAGCTCTTGAAAAGGGATTGAAAAACACAGCATTTCTTAGAATACAAATTGAACTTATAGCTTCTTGTTTTTCTGAGGCTGAAATTGATGAGATATGGATTACTTTTCCAGACCCTCAAATTAAATATAAAAGAACAAAGCATAGACTTACTAGGCCTGATTTACTTTTAAGCTATAAAAACATAATAATTCCTGGAGGAAGTTTTCATTTAAAGACGGACAGTGAATTTTTATTTGGCTACACACTTGCAACTGTTGCTCAAATAGGTAAGATAAAATATGCCCATCATGATATATATAATAATAGTGATGCCCCTGAAGAGGCTACTGCCATTCAAACTTTTTATGAACAACAGTATTTAGATAAAAACAAAGCTATCACTTACATTAAGTTTAATTTGTAAATGGATAAAGGTGATTCTTTTTTTGAAAAAGTTTATAAGGTAGTACGTTTAATTCCTTTTGGGAGAGTAACTTCTTATGGTGCAATTGCAAAATATATTGGATCAGCTAGAAGTGCAAGAATGGTTGGTTGGGCCATGAATGCCTCTCACAATGATCTGACTGTACCGGCTCATCGTGTTGTTAATAGATCTGGGTTATTGACAGGCAAGCATCATTTTAGAGGTTCAAATCTTATGCAGCAACTTTTAGAAAGCGAAGGCTTAGAAATAGAAGAAAACCAGATCAAAAACTTAGATAAATATTTCTGGGATCCTCAACAGGAACTACCTCTTATTTAATTAAATAACCTTTAGATATTTAATCCTTAGCGTTATATTTGTAACAGTTAATTTAACTATGAAAATTACTAAGCAAGCAATTTTTGATGTACTTAAAGAAATCTCTTTACCTGGTGAGGGACAGAATATTATTGATAGAGGAGTTGTCACTAATGTGATGATTTTTGGAGATCAGGTTGATATTGATTTACAACTTGAAAATCCAAGTTTACAAGCTAGGAAAAAATTAGAAGTTACCATTCTAAGATCAATTCATCAAGAGGTTTATGAAAAAGCTAAGATCAATATAAATATAAAAGTTGTAGCTGCTAAAAAACAGTTAAATCCAATTAAAGGTAAATCTATACCAGGAATTGAAAATATAATTGCTATTTCTTCTGGAAAAGGAGGGGTAGGAAAGTCTACCATTACATCCAATATAGCTGTTACTCTGGCGCAAATGGGATGTAAAGTAGGAGTGTTGGATGCTGACATATATGGACCTTCAATACCTACTATGTTTGATATTGAAGGATCTAAGCCACTATCAGTAAAGATAGATGGAAAATCTAAAATGCAACCCATAGAAAATTATGGAGTAAAGATCCTATCAATAGGTTTCTTTACAAAACCCGAACAAGCTGTTATTTGGAGGGGTCCAATGGCCGCTAAAGCCTTAAATCAAATGATTTTTGATGCTTCTTGGGGTGAATTAGATTTCTTGCTAATCGACCTGCCACCTGGGACAGGAGACATCCACTTAAGCATTGTTCAAGCTTTGCCATTAAGCGGAGCTTTGGTAGTAAGTACTCCACAAAATGTCGCCCTATCCGATGCAAAAAAGGGAATATCAATGTTTCAACAAGAAAACATAAAAGTTCCTGTGCTCGGAGTTGTAGAGAATATGAGCTATTTCACTCCTGAAGAATTACCTGAAAATAAATATTATATTTTCGGTAAAAAAGGTGCTGAATATTTGGCTAAGGATAAAGGAGTTCCTTTCCTTGGCTCTGTCCCAATTATTCAGAGTGTTCGTGAAGCGTCAGATTATGGCCGTCCAGCTTCTCTTCAAGAAAAAACGACTATTTCTGATAAATTTAATCAAATAACAAAAAACTTAGTTTCACAAGTTATTTTTAGAAATAAAAATTTACCACCTACTAAAGCGGTAGAAATTACTAATTTAGTGGGATGTGAAGCAATAAAATAATGATTATGGATTCCAATGAATTAGAGTCAAAAGTATTATTAGCACTTGAAGAAATCAGGCCTTTTTTAAAGTCAGATGGCGGAGACATTTCTTTAGTTTCTATTGAAGATGATAAGCACGTAAATGTTCAACTTCACGGAGCTTGTGTCGATTGTAGCGTAAACCAAATGACTCTGAAATCAGGAGTTGAATTAACAATTAAAAAACATCTCCCCCAAATTGAATCTGTTACGAGTATAGATCCGTCATAAGATGAATCAAAATATCAATATTCAGTTAACAGACAGAGAAGGAAATCAACATAAATTAACTGCTCCTACTGACATGCAACTTAATTTGATGGAGCTCTGTAAAGCATATGAATTCCCTATTGAAGGAACTTGTGGTGGGATGGCTCTTTGTGCTTCTTGTCAGTGCTATATCACTAGCAATCATTTGCTTCCAGAAAGGTCTGAAGATGAAAAAGCAATGCTTGCTGAAGCTTTTAATGTTAAAGATAATAGCCGTTTGGGGTGCCAAATTTTTTTGACGCCAGAACTTAATGACCTTAGTGTAACATTAGCCCCTGCTGAATGAATGAAAATTAATTCAAAATTAAATTCATAATGAAAAAGCATGAATGTGCACTATTTGATCTAGATGGAGTTATAGTTGACACAGCAAAATTTCATTTTCTTGCTTGGAAAAAAATAGCATCAATTTTAAATTATGATCTTACTCCGATTGATAATGAAAAATTAAAAGGTGTAAGCCGTTCAGATTCACTGGATATGATTTTAAAAATGGCAAATAAGAATATAGAAACCTCAAAATTTAAAGCATATTTAATTCAAAAAAATCTGACCTATTTAGAATATATTAAGGATATTAATTCACAAGATATTTTGCCTGGAATCTCTGAAGCATTATCATTATTAAAAAATAAAAACATTAAAATTGGTTTAGGTTCAGCTAGCAAAAACGCTAAAATTATACTTGAAAGATTAGGACTAATCAATTATTTTGAAGTTATTATAGATGGAAATAAAGTTGAAAAAAGTAAACCACATCCCCAGGTCTTTTTAAAAGCCAGTTCTAATTTAGGTATTGTTCCAGAGAAATGCTTAGTTTTTGAAGATTCCAATGCAGGAATCAAGTCAGCAAAAGCAGCGGGGATGACAGCTGTTGCTATTGGGAGTCCAGAAAAATTTTCAAATGAAGATTTTTGTTACCCAGATTTTTTAACCTTAATTCAAAATGATTTAGATAAATTCTTCTAATCTAATTTAAGTCTTTATGAAAAAATCGTACTTTAAAGTAGATCCATGGAAAATCATAAAAAACGGCTTTGATGAAGATCACGTAAAGGCTTGCGAAAGTATTTTTAGTCTGGGTAACGGTTTCATGGGGCAACGAGCTAATTTTGAAGAACAATATTCAGGCAAAACCTATCAAGGGAGTTATATTGGGGGTGTATATTATCCTGATAAAACAAAAGTTGGCTGGTGGAAAAATGGATATCCAAAATATTTTGCAAAAGTTCTGAATGCTCCAAACTGGATTGGAATTAATATTAGAATAGCTGGAATTCCACTAGATTTAAACAGATGTGTTGAAGTATCAAATTTTAGAAGAGAGCTTGATATGAAAAGAGGAATTTACAAGCGTTCTTTCAATCTTAAAATTTCTACTGACATTCAAGTTGCTGTTAATGTTACTCGCTTTCTTTCAATGGTAGAGTCTTCTTTGGGAGTAATAAATTATCAAATTATCATGGTAAAAGGTAATGCAGAAATAGAGATAGATTCCTTTGTTGATGGTGATATTAAAAACTATGATTCCAATTGGGATGATCCTTTTTGGGATCATAAGACTAAAATTATTTCAGAAGAACTATTGCTTTTACAATCTAAAACTTTTAAATCAAATTTTGATGTAGCTACCTATGCTCAAACTCAACTTTTTGATAAAAATGGATTATCAATTGGAAACTTCACACTTACTGAAAAAAATCATGTTATTAGTCAAAAGAAAAAACACAAGATGGCTGAGGGAGACAGTTGTACAATTTTAAAATTCGGAGGCTATATTAATGGAATGAATCATAATTTTAATGAATTTAAGAATATTGCTCAAAAGATAGTTTCAAAGGCAATATCTAAAGGGTTTGATAAATTAGTAGAAGAACATATTCAGTCTTGGAATGAAATATGGGATCAGTCTGACATCAAGATTAAAGGAGATGATAAAGCTCAACAGGCTATAAGATTTAATATTTTCCAATTAAATCAAACATATAATGGCGCTGATGCTAGGCTTAATATAGGTCCTAAAGGGTTTACTGGTGAAAAATATGGCGGGAGTACTTATTGGGATACAGAGGCCTTTTGCCTACCCTTTTATATGGCAACAAAAAATCAAAATGTAGCACGAAACTTATTGAAATATAGATATGATCAACTGGGAAAAGCCATTGAGAATGCAGAAAAGTTAGGATTTACGAATGGTGCTGCACTATATCCTATGGTTACAATGAATGGTGAAGAATGCCATAATGAATGGGAAATAACTTTTGAAGAAATTCACCGAAATGGTGCTATTGCATATGCAATTTTTAATTATGAAAGATATACCGGTGATAAATCATATATTCCAGAGATGGGTCTTGAAGTACTAATTGGGATAGCTAGATTTTGGGCACAAAGAGTCAATTATTCAGAGTTTAGAAAGGCTTATGTCATTTTAGGTGTGACAGGACCTAATGAATATGAAAATAATATTAACAATAATTGGTATACAAATTTTATTTGTCATTGGAGCTTGAAGTATACTCTTGAGCAGATTGTTCATGTAAAAGATCAGTTTTCAAATGACTGGGAAGTAATCAAGTCTAAATTAAATTGGAAAGATATTGAGGCAGATCGATGGAAAGATATTGTAGATAAAATGTATTTCCCAAAGCACCCATATCAGGATATTTTCTTGCAGCAAGATAATTTTTTAGATAAAAACTTAATGCCTGCAAGTGCAATAAATAAAGATCAACGACCTATCAATCAACATTGGTCTTGGGATCGAATTCTAAGATCTCCATTTATTAAACAAGCTGATGTATTGCAAGGATTTTATTTTTTTGAGGATCAATTTGATAAAACTTCTCTCGAGCGTCACTTTAATTTTTATGAACCTTTAACGGTACATGAATCTTCACTTTCTCCTTGTATTCACTCAATTCTTGCAATGCGTTTAGGGAAAAAAGATAAAGCCTATGATTTCTATCTTCAAACATCTCGCTTAGATTTAGACGACTACAATAATGAACTAGAAGAAGGTCTTCACATAACCAGTATGGCCGGAACATGGTTGAGTATTATAGAGGGATTTGGTGGCCTTCGTATTATTAACGATCAAATACATATCAATCCTGCGCTTCCAGATGCTTGGGAAGCATTTTCGTTTAAAATTAATTTCAGAGGTACTATAGTAAAAGTAGAAGCTTCAGAAGAAAAAATAAGTGTTACTCACAATAATAGAGACCTAATTGTATATTGTAATGGTTCACTAATTAATAGTAATTAGATGAAATTTTTTTTATACTTTATTATTTTTGTCACATCTTTTTCCAATTTCGCACAAATTGAAAAAGTAGAGCCCCCATTTTGGTGGGAAGGAATGCAAGAATCAAAGATTCAATTAATGTTATATGGGAAAAATTTATCCCAATACGATCTTGAATTAGACTCATCAAAAAGAATCAATGTAAGTAGAGTAGAAAATCCGAATTACTTATTCGTTGATCTTGATTTATCAGAACATTTAGCAGGTAAATTAAAATTTAATTTGATCAAACAAGGAAAAATTTTTTCGTCCTTCAATTTTGAAATAAAAAATCGTGAAAGACGTGAAAATATTCCAAGTTTTAATTCATCTGATGTAATTTATTTATTAATGCCAGATCGTTTTTCTAATGGAGATTTTTCCAATGATTCAGACCCTTCAGTTATTGAACAGCCAAATAGAAATAATAAAGACGGACGTCACGGAGGAGATATTAAAGGAATTATTAATCAACTAGATTATCTTGAAGAATTGGGAGTAACTGCCTTATGGTCTACACCTATGTGTGAAGATAACGACCCTGAAATTTCATATCATACTTATGCCCAAAGTGATGTTTATCGTATTGATCCACGTTTCGGAACTAATAAAGATTATCGGTCTTTGGCAGATGCTCTTCACAAGCGAAAGATGAAGTTAATCATGGATTATGTAACCAATCACTGGGGCATAGAACACTGGATGATAAAAGATCTACCTGCTCCAGATTGGATTCACCAATTTGACAAATACACTAATACTAATCATAGAAAAGAAATTCATTCAGATCCTTATGCTTCGGAAATAGACCAAAAAGAATTAATTCAAGGTTGGTTTGTGCCAACAATGGCGGATCTTAATCAAAGTAACCCCTATCTTCTAAAATACTTGATTCAAAATGCAATTTGGTGGATCGAATATGCTCAAATAGATGGTTTTAGAGTAGATACATATCCTTATAATAATTCTCAGCCGATGATTTCTTGGATTGAATCAATACGTAATCAATACCCTGATTTTAATATAGTAGGTGAAGGTTGGATGCATAATAGTATTCATCTTTCTTTTTGGCAAGAAAAAAGTCCAATTGCAGCAATACAAAATTTTGATTCTAAGCTTCCTAGTGTTATGGATTTTGCTTTAAATGACGCTTTAGTCAAGATGTTTAAAGAAAATAATTCAAATTGGGAACAAGGAACTACTAGACTATATAAAAATTTGCAAAACGATTTTTTATATCCAGATATAAATAATGTTGTTATTTTCGCTGAGAATCATGATACCAACCGAATAAACGATTATTACCCTGAGTTTAAAAATTACAAGCAAATTCTCAGTGTTTTAATGACCCTTAGGGGAATTCCCCAAATTTATTATGGTTCTGAAATTGGTATGACTGGAAAAAAAGAAGTTGGCGATGGAGATATCAGAAGAGATTTTCCAGGAGGTTGGCCTACAGATAGACAAAATGCTTTCAGTGAAAAAGGTAGAACTTCAAGGCAATCAAAATACTTTAATTTTACAAAGAAACTTATCCAGTGGAGAAAAACTAATGAGGCAATTCATATTGGGAAAACTTTACACTATGTTCCTCGTGAAGACGTTTATGTTTATTTTAGATATACAGATAATGAACGCGTGATGGTAGTTGTTAACAACAATCTCAAAGACCAAAAAATTTATTTAAAAAATTACAGTCAAGGAATTTCAGGACGAACAAAAGCATATGAAGTTAACTCCGGGAATTCTTTTAAATTACCAGAAATACTAAATATTCCTTCGGAAACAACATTAATTATTGAACTAACTCTATGAAAATAAAAAGTATTCTAATATTGAGCTTTCTGATTTTATCTTGTCAAAATCAAGCTGAAGAAGCTCGAAAACCGAAAGTAAAAACAATTGAACCAGCACCGTTTAAACCCATAAATGACGAAATTATTTCTAAAGCTGTTCTTTATGAAGCTAATATACGGCAGTATTCCAATGAAGGAAGCTTTAATGCTTTTGCAGAAGATTTACCCGTATTAAAAAAAATGGGAGTTAAAATTATTTGGTTGATGCCAATAAATCCCATATCCAAAACAAAAAGCAAGGGTCCTCTAGGGAGCTATTATGCTGTTTCAGACTATACTAAAGTCAATCCAGAGTTTGGAACACTTGATGATTTTAAATCTCTTGTTAGTAAAGCACATCAACTAGGAATGTACGTTATTTTAGATTGGGTTCCTGGTCATACAGGTTGGGATCATATTTGGATTAAAGAGCATAGTGACTATTATCTTAAAAACAGAAAAGGCGAAATTATTGATCCTATAGACTTTCGAACAGGAAAATCTTTTGGTTGGACCGATGTAGCAGATTTAAATTACGATAATATGCAAATGAGAGAAGCCCTAAGGCAAGCTATGTTATACTGGGTTAAAGAAGTTAATATAGACGGCTATCGTATAGATCAGGCTTATGCAATTCCTAAGGAGTTTTATGATAAGACTTTTGATGCTCTTAGAGAAATAAAGCCAGTTTTTCTTTTAGCTGAAACGGATATATATCATCCTGGTGGTTTAAGCTTAGTTAAAAAATTTGATGCTTCTTACGATTGGCCAGGGCATCATTTGTCCAAAGAGGTTGCTAAAGGACAAAAAAATGCTATTGATTATTCACGTCATATAACCCGAACAATAAGACGCTATGGTCTTGAAAATATACTTGTTAATTTTGTTTCTAATCATGATGAAAATTCTTGGAATGGAACAATTAAAGAAAGTTATGGCGGTGCAGGGCACACTTTTATGGCAATGAATTATACCATTCCTGGAATGCCATTAATATATTCTGGTCAAGAGTATGATCTCAGTAAGCGATTACACTTTTTTGAAAAAGATAGTTTTCCTAAAAAAGCAGGAAAGACTATGGAATTATTACAGCAACTAGGGGCATTAAAAAATAATCACAAAGCATTAGCCTCTGGTTTATCTGGTGGTTCTTATAAGCGGATATTAAGTTCTAAGAATGATCAAATATTTGCTTTTGAGCGGGAAAATGAAGGAGATACACTTTTATTTATTGCCAACTTAAGTAAGGATTATGCACAATTTAGTTTACCCTATGATGGATATTTTAAACGTTATCAGGATTTTAAAACGAAAAGACTTTCATCTTCATATCAATACGACATGAAACCTTGGGAGTTTTGGATTCTTATAAATTAATAAATCTTCAATTATAAAAATATATTACTAAAATTTAAGATTAAAATGAATTGTCAAAATCTTTATATTTTATGTTTTTTAACTTTTACAATGACATCTTGCACCCTAACTAAAGAACCACTTATAATTGGACATCGAGGAGCAAAAGGTCACATTGCTGAAAACACACTACCTTCAATAGCTAAAGCTATAGAGCTTGGTGCAGATGGAATTGAAATAGATGTTTTTAAATGTGCTAGTGGAGAATTAGTTGTTTTTCATGATAAAACTTTAGAAAAATTGACTAATACTTCAGGGTATATTGAAGAATTAGATTTAGATTCCATAAAGCGTATCGATTTATTAAATGGTTTTACTATTCCCACACTCAATGAAGTTTTAGATTTAATAAATGGTCAAGTTTTTTTGAATATTGAATTAAAAGGGAGTTCTACTGCAAAAAAAACAAGTGAGCTTTTAACGACATATTTTAAAAGCAAAACTTGGTCACCAGAAAAAATTATTATCTCAAGTTTTGATTGGGATGAACTAAAAATTTTCCGTCAAAATAATGATGAGGTTCCAATTGCTATTCTCACTGAAGATGACCCATTAGATGCAATACCCATAGGATTACAGTTAAAAGCTATAGCACTAAACCCCGATTTTAAAACTCTTAATCAAAAGAATGTAGAAAAAATTCACAAAGCTGGCTTTAAAATATTTCCATGGACAGTTAATAAAATTGAAGATTTAATAGCCATAAAAAACCTTGGAGTTGACGGAATTATTACAGATTTTCCTGAGCGTTTCCCAAAATCCAATAATTAATTTAAGTATACTATACTGAAGTTTAGAATAGTAGCGAAACTAACCCAAGCTAAGTAAGGATATAGCATAAAAGATGATTTCTTGTCAACAAGTCGGAACCAAAAAATAGTTCTTTCAATTAAAACCCATAAGATGAAAATAATAATTAAAGCAAGTAAAGGATTTTTTAAACCAAAAAAAAGTAGTGACCATAGACCATTAAAAACCAATTGAGCACCAAAGTGATATAGCGCAGTTTTACCCCATCTATGTTTTCTTCCAAAATACCAGACTCTTCCTAAAGCAATCCCCATAAGTGTATATAAAAGTGTCCATACAGGAGCAAAAAGCCAATTAGGTGGAGAAAAAAAAGGTTTGGATAGCCCATTATACCATGTTGGAATTGCTTCTCTTGTTACAATACTAGAAAAGAATCCAACACCTAAAGAAATTATTATTCCTAGAAGGGATGCGATATAAAGCTGTGATCTATTTTTTTTCATGTTAAGTAAAGCTAAAAGAAAAATATTATTTCTAATAAATATGGAACAAAACATTACAATTGAAGCTGTATCTTTATAGATCGTATGAATTTAAACACGTTTATTTCTAAAGCTACTGCTCCGGTCAACTTCATAACATCATGGGAAGCACCAAGTAATATTGCATTAATTAAATATTGGGGTAAAGAACATATACAGATACCTAAAAATCCTTCGTTAAGTTTTACACTTTCCTCTAGTGTCACTAAAACTTCAGTGAATTTTAAGCCTTCAAATTCAGAAAATTTTGATTTTGATTTTTTTTTCGATGGCACCCTCAGACCAGACTTTAATCCTAAACTCTTAACATTTTTTAAAAATATAGAGTACTATATACCATGGATTAATGGCTATAAATTAATAATTAAAAGCAATAACTCTTTTCCTCACAGTAGTGGCATAGCATCATCAGCATCTGCTATGGCTGCATTATCACTATGTTTAATGGATTTAGAGAAGTATTTATTCCCTAAAATGAGTGAGGCTTTTTTTTACCAGAAAGCATCTTTTCTTGCTCGATTAGGTTCAGGCAGTGCCTCTAGAAGTATACAAGGGCCAGTTACTATTTGGGGAGAAAATAAAACTTTAAAAAATTCTTCTAATCATTTTGCAATTAGTTTTGGCGACGGATTAAATAAAATATTCAATTCCTACCAGGACACGATCCTTTTGGTTGATAAAGGAGCAAAATCTGTATCAAGTTCAAAAGGCCATGATTTAATGCATAATAATCCATTTGCTGAAAATCGATTCCTTCAAGCATCAAATAATTTAGATTTACTATTACCAATTATGAAATCGGGAGATTTAGAATCATTCATAAAAATAGTAGAATTAGAAGCTTTATCCCTTCATGCGATGATGATGACTTCTAAACCATATTTTATTTTGATGAAACCAAATACTCTAGAAATTATAAATAAGGTGTGGGAATTTAGAACAAGTCAAAAATTACCAATATGTTTTACTTTAGATGCTGGAGCTAATGTTCATTTATTATATCCTTTAGCCTATAAGAAAGATATTTCTACTTTTATTGATCAAGAGCTTAAAGTTTTTTGTCAAAATGGACAATACATTTCTGATCAAGTTGGTAAAGGTGCTATAAAATTTTAAATCAAATAATTTAGCTGTCTAAACAATATGAGAGTGCCATCATTTTTCGCAAAAATACTTCTATTCGGAGAGTATGGAATTATTTACAATTCTAAGGGCCTTTCAATACCTTATAAATTTTATTATGGAGCATTAAAAATCCCCAAAACAAAATCTAACTTTAGTGACGATTCCCACAAAAAACTCCTATATTTTTCAGAATATTTAAAAAATTTAGATAAAGATTTGATATCATTTAATTGGGAAAAATTTAACTTTGATTTAGAAAGAAAAATATATTTTGAAAGTTCAATTCCTCAAGGCTATGGTGTGGGAAGTAGCGCAGCTCTTGTTTCTGCAATTTACGATAAGTATGCTTTATCTAAAATTTTGTTTGACGAAAACTTAGACAAAAAAAGAATGCTACAGCTAAAAAATATTTTTAGTCTAATGGAATCCTTTTTTCATGGAAAATCCTCAGGTTTAGATCCTTTAAATAGTTATTTAAAGCAACCTCTATTAATTAACTCGAAAGACAATATCCAAACAATTAATATTCCCTCACAAAATGATTATGGAAAAGGTGCAATATTTTTGGTAGACAGTGGAGAAATTGGTAAGACTGCACCAATGATATCGTTATTTATGGAAAATATGAAAAACGAAGCTTTTAATAATTTAATTATAGAGAGATTTATTAGATATTCTGATGCTTGTATTGAAAATTTTATCAATGGGAATATTAATTTACTTTTTACAAATATTAAATCTCTTTCCAAATTTGTATTAAAAAACTTAAAACCAATGATTCCAAATACTTTTCATCAATTATGGAAGACTGGTATTGACTCTGAGACTTATTATCTTAAACTTTGTGGTTCTGGTGGAGGTGGTTTTATTTTAGGTTTCACAGAGGATTTTGAAAAAGCTCAAAAAAAATTAAAAGATTATCCTTTGAAGCTTGTTTACCTATTTTAAGTTTATTGAGCCGTCTAAAAATAATAGGTTAAATGAGATTTTGATTTTTACTTTAATACTAAATTAAGTATCGTAAAGATCAAATGGATTACCTTTATATCAGTGACTTAATTTCGTTTTAGATTTTAGGTCAAATTTTTATAAGTAGCCTCAATAAAAAAAGTCTTTACATCAATTATTATTAATTAAAATATGAAATCAAAACACTCCTCAACAATTTCAAATTCTAGAAGTCTTGCGATTGATAAAACCATTAGATTAAATAAGTTTTTATCCAATGCTGGAATTTGTTCTAGGAGGGAGGCAGATGAGCTCATTAAAATGGGCCTAGTACAAATCAATGGTCAAATAATCACAGAAATGGGTTTTAAAGTTAAGCACAATGATGAAGTCAAATACGATGGATCTCGTATTCAACAGTCTCCCCCAGAATATCTTTTACTAAATAAGCCTAAAGGATTTGTTGCAACTGCTCGTGGTGCAAAAATCAAGAAATCTGTTCAAGAGTTAATTAGTTCGGGTGTAAAAACTAAAATTCCTTCAATTGGAGATATGGGTAGGCCAATCACAGGCCTTCTATTCTTTACAAGTGATGAGATTCTAAGGGAAAAACTCAATAATTCAATTTCAATTCCTATGATATATCAGGTTACTTTAGATCAAAACATTACTAATGATATGATGAAAAAACTCAAAGAGGGACAAATGATTTTTGACAAAATGCAAAAAGTAAATACAATTAGCCATGTTGACGGAAAATCAAAAAAAGAGGTTGGAGTAGAAGTTCATTCAATAAGTCCTGCTATTTTACAAAAGCTTTTTGCTTCAATTGGCTTAAAAGTTATTCAAATGGATCGAGTTGTTTATGGAGGGCTAAATAAAAAGGATCTTCCTCGTGGAAATTGGAGAAAATTAAGTAGCAAAGAAATTGGGTTTATGAAGATGTTTTCCTAGACGCCTCTTATTCATTTCAAAAAAGAAGCATCCATAAACCAAAACATAAGAAACTAATTGATATCCAATTTTTTCTTGAACAACATTAAATCCATAAGCACTATAACTCCAAAAAACAGTCATGCTCCATAGAATTGGGAAAAAATATCCTGTCAGGAGACCTAATAAGATTAGATTTATAATATACCAAGGGTGAACAGTTGTAGAAATAAAAAAATAACAGCTGAGCAGTAAAAGCATATTTTTGTAAATTTCCTTATGGGTAAAATTCGCTCGCAAAAGTGAAAATATGATCACAAATAATATTGTAATAAAAGGCGTAATTTTTCCTAATTGACGTATTATATTATAGCCCTTAATTTCATATCCAATAGCCCGTATAATATTATAAATACTACCATTGAATTCAAATGTTGTGAACCATAGCTGAATAGTTTGAGTATAATTTTTTATCATTTCTTCACTCAAAAATGGGAACCAAAGCACGCAAGAAAAAATGATCAAGCTAAATGAGTAGATTAAAAATTTTCGCAACCCTAAGTATCTGAAAAAAATCGGAGTTAAAAGTAGGGGCAATAATTTTGTCCCCACAGCGATAGTCATAAAAAAACCTCCCAAAACGGGTTTTTTCTTGAAACAATATAGCCAGGAAAAAACTGTGAATGTTATCATTAAGGGCTCTCCATGAAGGTTTCCAAAGCCTTCAATAATAACAAGAGGGTTTAAAAAATACCATGCAATGTTAGTCGAAGGAATTTTAAAATACTCAAAAAGTATTTTTGCACCAAAAAAAAGAAATAACTCTCCGAACATATATATAATTCTTAGTGCAAAAATTGGCTGCAATATATCCCCTCTATTAAAGTATGCAATGGATTGAAATAAATACTGGCTTATGGGAGGGTAGTTTGAATAGTGATTATTACTTAAATTTCCCATCTTTTCATATAAGATTCCAGAGCTTGGGAAATCAATCAAATTAATTATTTCATCGGGAGTATATCTATAAGGATTAATACCCAAAAGCTGAATATTTCCATCCCATATAAAACGATAAAAATCCTGTGAAAGTGCAGGAATATGATTCCAGAATATTAATCTGCAAACAATACCTAGAAGAAAAATACTTGTCAAGGTGCTGAAATTTCTAATCCAAAACCAAAGCATAAAAAATAAACCGCTAAAAGTAAGAAGAAGAGATAATGTGTCTGTTCTTTGTAATTCAAATGAAAGCAAATAAAAACCAAATAAAAGAAAAGATAAAAGCCCCCAATTGACAATTTGATTATTTAATTGCATTTCAAATACTTTGTTTTAGACTATGATAACTTACACCGGAGAACCCTAAAAATAAAAAAAGATGAAACAGAAATAAACCAATATCTAATTCTGGAATAATAATTATTGACACATACATACCAAACAGAAAGTAGATAGACATGGCTATTTCAAAAAATGAAAAAACAGAAATTTTCTTGATATTATACTTGTTATTTTTTAAATCACTTTGATCAAATTTAGGAGTTCTAACAAAAGGACTTTTTTTGCCAAAGTATCCCTCTAAAACAGCAATGGAATTATGAATTGAAAATCCCATAGCCAGAGTGTAAAAGCTAACGAAACGTCTTATATATTTATAAAATGAACTTATACCTCCCCCAAAAACATATTTGTAAACAAACCAATAACAAACAAAAAAGATAATTGTAGATACTATAAAAAGAGTACTTATGTTATATGCTAGAGATAGTTCTGGATAGTTTGTTTTTATAAAAAGTAATGGAACACTCAGAAATGAAATCATTATTATATTTAGAAACATACTGCTATTAATTAAATGGAAAAAAGAATTTATTTTTATCCATACTGAGTGATTTTTTGATGTCATTATGCGGCCTATATGTTTTCTAAAATTTTCTGCACCACCCTTATTCCATCTAAATTGCTGAGACCTAATAGCATTTATTGTAATAGGCAGTTCTGCAGGTGTAACAACATCAAGAAGATATTTAAACTTCCAATTTTTAAATTGAGCTCGATAACTCAAATCTAAATCTTCGGTCAATGTATCACCTTCCCAATTTCCAGCATCAATTATGCAACTTTTTCTCCATATTCCTGCGGTTCCATTAAAATTTATAAAATGTTGTTGTTGATTTCTTCCTACTTGTTCTAAAATAAAATGTGCGTCTAAAGCAAACGATTGGACTTTTGTTAAGATAGAATAATTTCGATTTAGATGACCCCATCGGGTTTGAACCACTCCAACTTTAGGATCGTTAAAGTGGGGTATAGCCTTTAAAATCCAATTGGTTTTTGGTAAAAAATCAGAATCAAAAATCGCAATAAATTCACCATTAGCAGTCGTTAATCCGTTTTTCAATGCTCCTGCTTTAAAGCCTTTACGATTTTTTCTTGTAATTATCTCTATTGGAATTCCTTGTTTTTTATATTTTAATACAAGAGCTTTCGAAATTTCTAAACATTCATCGGTAGAATCGTCTAAAACCTGAATTTGCAGTAAGTCCTTCGGGTATTCCATGGCTGTAACGCACGTAAGCAGTCTTTTTATAACATGAACTTCATTATAAATAGGTAATTGAATAGTAACTTTTGGTAGTCTTCTTGGAATCGAAGGTTCGTCTTTTTTTTGTTTTATATATTTTAAAAAATAACGCAACATGTTTAGTTGAGTTAAACTGTAAAAAAAAATCATAAGCAAACACCCAATATAGAATACTAAAATTCCATAAGCTATAAAGCGTAATATTACATTTACTGTTATTTCCATTTAGAGAAATAGAATTTACCTATCCAAGATAGTATTTTATATCCTGCTAAAAATGTTCCACTTACAGTTCCAGAAACCTTAGAAACCCCAATTCTGTTTCTATATTTTACTGGTATCTCAATATAAGATAGTTTTCTCCGTAAAATCTTCAACTGCATTTCTATTGTCCAACCAAAAGTTTTGTCTTCCATTCCGAGGCTCTGTAAAGTATCCCATCTAATTGCTCTAAACGGACCTAGATCTTTAAATCTCCCATTATATAACAAGCGCATTAAAAAACAGGATAAAATATTTCCGAATATTTGAGGTATAGTCATAGAACCTTTTTCTCTAAGATTCTTTAATCTTGCACCTAAACTAAAAACAACCTCGCCCTTTATAATAGGTTCAATTAACATGTCAAGTTGCTCTGGATAGTCTGAATAGTCCCCATCCAAAAAAACCACAATTTCAGGTTTATAGTTTTCCAGGTAATTTATACCCTTAAGGCAAGCGTACCCATATCCTTTTTGTTTTTCTAGAATTACTGTTGCTCCACAGGCTTTTGCTATTCTCCCTGTATCATCACTAGATCCGTTATCAACCACTATAATTTTACTTACTTTTTCAGGAATATCTGAAATTACTTTTTCAATTGAAAGTGCCTCATTAAAAGCCGGTATAATAACAGCAATTTTTATAAGTAATAAGGTTTATTTTTTTAATTCAATTTGTTGTTGTGGAACGATATATTCATCAAAGTACCATCCAGATAATGATTCAAAAGCTAGAAAAAAAGAAACTCCAAAAGTTAGAAGTAAAAAGGTTAATAAAGTCAAATTCAACTTTTTTCTTTTAGGATCAATTGAACATTGATTTTGTTTTTTTCTATACATGATAAAGCCATAAACTCCGAAGAAACACGCTAGAATTCTAAGTAAAATAGATCCTGTTCCCAAACTTCCATCTTCTGCATAAAAAAAATCTGCAAAAGAGATAGCAACAACACCTCCCATCAAACCAAACATAAATAAAATTGCTGGAGCTACACAACAAATCATTCCAGTTAAAGCTGATATTAAACCAAATTTAAGAGACCATTTAAAAGCATTTGGACTTTTCATTTTCATATTACTGTAAAATTAATACTTATTGTTTATTTAACATCCAATTATAATCAAGATAATTTATAACAGGTTTATTGAATTTTAGATTAGAATATTTTTCTATAAAACTTAGTTTTTCCTGTTTAGATCCAAAATCTTTTTTAAACCAAAAAAAAATTTTTGATAATTTGAGTTCATTTTTTAATAAAATATTTTTTGAAGTATCAAGCAAGAACGATCGTGTTGCATCGATAAGCTGAGTTTCTATTTTTTTTTCTTGGAATGCAAAATTTAATAATTTAGGACAGGATATTGAGGCACAATTAATAGCAAAATGAATTCGAGGCTCGTTCATTTTTCTTAAAATTTTATGTTCTATATCACCCAAACTATATTCTTTACCACCAGTACTGAAACATTTCTTATCCCATGGTGATTTAATGTCCTTAATACTCTTAAGCGGGAAATTTTCTAAAATTAGTTTAATAGTTAATGAATTATAGGCATTTATCCAATAAGCTAGTTTGTAATTTTTTGATGCTTTCTCTCTTGGTGGAAATTTTGATAAAGTATTTATGTATGCATCTAGATTATTTTGGTCCTTTTTCCAACCTTTATAATTAACATTACCATTGACAGACACATATTCTTGTAGTTGATTATTCCATCGATGATGAATATTTTTTTGGCTAAATGAAGATAAGCTGATTAAACCAACTATCAAATAAAGAAGGAATTTTGTGGATTTAATATTCATAAATCAATTTATGATAAATAATATAGCTAAATATAATTTATTTAATAATTAAGTTGTAGAGATCTTATTAATCGAATTATCATAAATAAGATAAATTATAAAATTTTAGATGAAAGTATTTTTGTATTGAGCGTGTAAAGAAGTATGTGCTTTAAGACTTTTTTTGTTGTCTATATCATTTTTTATATCCAAACAGTAAATAGAATTATCCTTGGCTTTTGACAAAGTTTTTCTAAAGACTTCTTTTTTACTCCAAGGTATATCTTTAAAAATTTCTTTATTTAAATTTTTCATCCCTATTAAATAATATCCTCCATCATAGCATGGTCCTATAACAATATCTGTATTTTCTAGTGCTTTTTTTGCTTCCAATAAAGTGTCTTGATTTAAGGTCCACAAATCAGTTCCTATTAGAATAACATTTTCATATTTTTGATCAAATGCCCAGAGAAAAGCGGCCTCCATTTTTTCACCAAGATTTTTTCCTTTTTGGATTTCAAATTTTTTAACATGCTTGAAAATTGATTCTAATTTTGAACTTTTCTTATTTTTAAATACAACGGTATCAAGCTTTGTGTGAAATGATATTTTTGCTGTGTGCTGAAGAATTTTATTATATATCCAAAGGGAAGCCTCCATACCTACATCTCTTCCAAGGCGTCTTTTTACTTTACCTATTTGAGGATGTTTTGCAAAAATAATGAGAAGAGTTTTCATATATCAAAAGTTCAAAACCCAATCGCTTTTTCTCCAAGAAAGGTTATTTAAAATTTTCAATTCCTAATCGAAAGAATAAATTCGTTAATTCTTTCAACTCCTTTGTCTTCCAAAAACTTAATAAATGCAGAACCTATTATGGCACCATTTGAATATTGAGTTGCAGCTGCATAAGTCACGGAATTACTAATTCCAAAACCAACTAAAGTTGGCGAAGTCAATCTCATAGCCGAAACCCTCTGAAAATAATCTATTTGATTATTGCCAAATGTATTTTTTGCTCCGGTTACACTCGCACTACTTACCATATATATGAAACCCTTAGACACTTTGTCAATATATCGAATGCGCTCTTCTGAAGTTTGAGGTGTAATTAAAAACATATTATATAGACCGTGTTTATCAAAAAGATTCTTGTATTCTCTTTGATAAACATCTACAGGTAAATCTGGTATTATCAAACCATCAATTCCAATTGATTCACATCTTTTACAGAATTTTTCAATCCCAAATTGCATCATAGGATTGAAATAACCCATAAGAACAAGAGGAATGTCTATATGTGTTCTAATGTTTTTTAATTGGGATAATAGTTTATCAGTTGTCATTCCATTTCTAAGGGCTTGCGTAGAGCTTTTTTGAATTGTAGGGCCGTCAGCTAGAGGGTCAGAAAAAGGGAGACCAATTTCGACCATATCTACTCCAGATGATTCTAGCTTTTTTAAAATAGGAACTGTATCCTCTAGGTTTGGATGTCCAGCAGAAAAATAGATTGACAAAAGTTTTCTGTTATCCCTAAATTTTTGATCAATTCTGTTCATTACAATTTAAAATGTTCAATATATGTATCTAAGTCCTTGTCACCACGACCCGAACAATTAAAAACTATTATTTCATGTTCTTTAAACTTCCGGATATCAAGCACAGCAAAGGCATGAGCTGTTTCAATAGCCGGAATAATACCTTCCATCTGGGAAAGTATAAGTCCCCAATCCATAGCTTCTTGGTCAGGTATGGAAATAAACTCTGCTCTTTTAGTGCGATAAAGATGAGCATGCATGGGACCTATACCTGGATAATCTAAGCCAGCAGAAATAGAATAAGGTTCGGTAATTTGTCCGTCATGAGTTTGCATTAAAAGAGTTTTACTTCCATGTATGATTCCTTCTTTACCTAAAACAGATGTTGCAGCACTTTCTCCAGAGTCAATCCCTTTGCCAGCTGCCTCAACGGCAATAATATTTACTCTTTCATCATTGAGGTAGTGGAAATATATTCCAGCAGCATTACTTCCTCCCCCAACACAAGCTATTACGTGGTCAGGATAATCCCGCCCCTCTTGTTCTTTAAGTTGCCATTTAGTTTCCTCACTGATAACTGATTGAAAACGGGCGACCATATCTGGATATGGATGAGGTCCCACTACTGAACCTATTATATAATGTGTATCTATTGGATTATTAATCCAATCTCGGATGGCTTCATTGGTAGCATCCTTAAGAGTTTTACTTCCCGATTTTGCAGGATAAACTTCCGCACCTAACATTTTCATACGAGCAACATTTGGAGCTTGACGTTTAATATCTATAGCCCCCATGTATACTACGCATTTAATTCCCATTAGAGCACAAACAGTAGCTGTCGCAACTCCATGTTGCCCAGCTCCAGTTTCAGCAATTATTCGATTTTTACCTAATCGCTTGGCTAATAAAATTTGACCAATAGTATTGTTTACTTTATGAGCTCCAGTATGGCATAAATCCTCTCGTTTTAAATATATTTTAGTATTGTACTTCTCCGATAAACGTTTTGCAAAATATAAAGGGGTGGGACGTCCTACATAATCCTTAAGTAAATCATCAAATTCTTTTTTAAACTCGGATTCCATGGAAATCTTTAAATAGTTTTCTCGTAACTCTGAAATGTTAGGATATAACATTTCAGGAATATAGGCGCCTCCAAAGTCACCATAATATCCTTTTTCATCTACATTATAATTCATCTATTTCTTTTTTAAATTCTTTTAAAGCTTTTATTTTTTTTATGCCAGGGGAAATTTCAAATTTACTATTTACATCAATTGCATAAATGGGTAAAGTTCTTTTTAAAATTTTTTTTATTTGTACCATATTATCAATCCCAATTCCTCCACTTAAAAAAAATGATTTTCTGGAGGGATAATGGTTTAAAATATTCCATTCAAATACATATCCATTTCCCCCTGGTAATTTTCCTTTGGTATCAAATAAAAAAAAGTCACAATTTTCTTCATAAGGCATAAGAATTGAAAAATCAAAGTGTTTTTTTATCGAAAAAGTTTTAATTACTTCAACTCCAAGCTTTTTAATTTGCTCACAAAATCTTGGCGTTTCTCTTCCATGTAATTGTACAGCTTGTAGTTGGTGTAAGGATATCATATTGTAAATATACTCCTCAGAAGCATCTACAAAAACACCTGTTTTTTTTATTTTTTTATTTAGATCTGGTGTTGATTTTTTAACAAAGCGACTTGACTTTTCCCAAAAAATAAAACCCATATAGTCTGGCTTTAAAATACTTAGGTCTAAAATATTTTCAGTTTCTCTCATCCCACAAACTTTTAACCTCATGACTCTATATGTTTTATAAATTTTTGAGCTGTTTCTCCTGGGTTATCGGTCTTCATAAAGTTTTCACCAACCAGAAAACCTTGATAACCGTGGGTCTTTAAATCTTTAATTGCATCCACATCATTTAAGCCACTTTCAGAGATTTTGATAAATTCATCCGGTATTTTATGGATTAAATTTTTACTTGTTGCTAAAGACACCCTAAATGTATTTAAATTACGATTATTCACCCCAATAATATCTAAACTTGGCATAATAGATTTTTCCAACTCTTGAAGATTATGAATTTCTAATAATACCTCTAGTCCATGTTCTTTTGCTTTGGTTGACAATTGTTTAATTTTTTCCCGACTTAAGACGCTTGCTATTAACAAAACTACATCTGCTCCATGAGCTTTCGCTTCAATAATTTGGTATTCGTCAATAATAAATTCTTTGCGCAGAATAGGGAAGCTAGTTGCCGAACGAGCGAGGTTTAGATCATCTAATGATCCTCCAAAATACTTTCCATCAGTTAACACAGACATTCCACATGCACCAGCTTTTTCGTAGCTACTTGCAACTTCTGCAACCGATAGAGAGCTGTTTATATTTTGTTTAGATGGAGATCGACGTTTATGTTCGGCAATTATTCCTGAAGCACTTTTACTCAAACATTCTACTAATGAATTTGACTGACGATCAAAAAGTGGAGAGGCCTCCAAATAAGGTATTGGAAATATCTTCTTCTTTTGAGCAACTTCGATCTGTTTATCTGCAATTATAAAATCTAGAATACTCATTATTTACTAAGGGTTTGAAGTTTTGAGAGTACATTATATGCATTTCCGGAAAGTAAAGTTTCTTTGGCCTTTTGGAAGCCCTCGAGAGGAGATAAATTTAAAGCTGTTGCAATAGCCATTCCAGCATTTGCACAAACTACATTTTGTTGTGCAATCGTTCCCTTGTTTTGTATTATGTCAATAAATATTTTTGTTGAATGGTCCACATTTTTTCCTCCTGATATAGCATTTTCCGATATTGGATCAACTCCAAAATCACGAGGCATCAATAAACTTTCACTATTTTTACCAAAGGCTTTAGTAGGACCGGTGAGCGATATTTCATCATATCCATCTAATCCATAAAGGACTGTAAAGTTGGTATCTGTTTTTTGAAATAGGTAATAATAAAGTCTAGCTAATTCAAGATTAAATACACCTGTTAATTGATTTTTAGGTTTTACAGGATTTACTAAAGGGCCTAACATATTGAAAAAAGTTTTTACTCCAAGTTCACGTCTTACTGGTGCGACGTTTTTCATTGCTGGGTGGAAAAGTGGTGCATGCAGGATGCAAATGCCCGCTTGGTCTAAGCATCTCTTTAAAAAATCCTGTTCATTAGAAAATTTAACTCCAAGTGCTTCAAGGACGTTACTGGAGCCACAAGTCGATGAAACACCATAATTACCATGTTTGGTTACTTTAATTCCAGCACCTGCTACAACAAAAGATGAAAGAGTAGAAATATTAAATGTGTCTTTACCGTCTCCACCTGTTCCACATAGGTCAATAGTATTATATTCATCCATATTGATCAAAAGACACAATTCTAAAAGGGCGGAACGAAAACCCTCTAATTCGTCTAAACTAATACTGCGCATTAAATAGACAGTAAGGAATGAAGCGATTTGGGACGAAGTGTATTGCCCATCCGCAATATTAATAATCATCTGTCGTGATTCTTCCTTGCTGAGTTGTTCATGATTTATTAGTCTGTTGAGTATAGCTTTCATGTCTAACTATTAATCCAATTACTTAATATTTTTTTTCCATGGGACGTTAATACTGACTCTGGATGAAATTGCAATCCACAAACATCATAAATTTTGTGTCGCAAAGACATTAAATACCCCTTATTATCAACTGAAGTAGCTATTAATTCATTGGGAAGAGGAGTTTCTACAACCCAAGAATGATATCTTGCAACATCAAAAGTTTTGGGAATATCATTAAACAGTAAATCTTCGTTAATAATTTTTATTGGTGTTGCAACACCGTGATATACTTTGTCGAGATTAATTAATTTTCCACCAAAAACTTCACCAATTGCTTGTTGCCCTAGACAAATACCCAGGATTTTTTTAGTAGAAGAATACCGTTTAATAGCTTCTTTCAAGAGACCAGATTCATCAGGTATACCTGGGCCAGGTGATAAAAGCAAAAAAGGATAATTTTCTATCTCTTCAAGTTTGAATTTGTCATTTCGCTTTACGGTTACTTCGCAGTTCATTTCCTCCAGGTAGTGAACTAGGTTATATGTGAAAGAATCGTAATTATCTATGACAAATACTTTTTTCATAATTAAATATTTTCTGCTAGCGTTAAAGCTTTATCTAAAGCGCCTAATTTATTATAGACCTCTTGTAATTCATTTTCTGGAACCGAATCAGCTACAATACCTGCTCCTGCTTGGTAATGGAGTTCATGATTTTTACTCAAGAATGAGCGAATAATAATCGCATGATTAAAATTCCCATGAAAATCCATGTAACCGATCGCACCTCCGTAAAAATTTCTTTTAGTAGTTTCATAACGATCAATCAGTTGTAATGCTTTATGTTTAGGAGCTCCACTTAATGTCCCTGCAGGGAAAGTATCTGCTACTACACGAAATGTTTTAGCAGATTTTTTCATTTTACAAGTTACTTTTGATACTAAGTGAATTACATGAGAATAGAATTGAACTTCTCGATTTTTTTCCACTTCAACTTTTGACCCATTTCTACTTAAATCATTTCTAGCTAAATCAACAAGCATAATATGTTCACTATTTTCCTTAGGATCTTTAGCTAATGCTTCAGCAGCTTTTGAATCTTTCTCGTCATCTCCTGTTCGGCGAAATGTACCAGCTATGGGATGGATCTCTGCTTTACTATCCTGGACTATTAATTGAGCTTCTGGTGAACTTCCAAAAATCCTAAAATAACCATAGTCAAAGAAAAATAAATAAGGAGAAGGATTAATTGATCTCAATGTTCGATATACATTAAATTCATCACCTTTAAAACCTTGGGAAAATCTTCTGGAAAGAACTAGCTGGAACACATCACCTCTATAGCAATGATCTTTTCCTTTTTTGACAAATTCAATAAATTGCTCGTCACTAAGATTAGAGGATTTTTCTCCCACTTTTTTAAAGTTAAAATGGCTATTGTTTTTGGCAGTTAGAAAAGCTTCGACATCATTTAGATTATGATTACCATTATAAATATGTGAAAATAAATGAGCTTCGTGATTAAAAAGACTAATGGCTATAATATTTTGATAAACAGCATAGTAAATGTCGGGAATATCACTACCGGGTTTTTTTTTGTCTAGTTCAATGTTTTCAAAACGATCTACAGCATCATGCCCTACATAACCGAAAATTCCATTACTAATAAATTTAAAAGGAAAACTTTTGCTTTTAAATTGTTTTGAAAATTGATGTATTCGTTCCGGAATATTCATATTTAAATCAACATCTTCTAGTTCTGAACTCCCATCTGGGAATTGTGATATAAGCTTGTTGTTCTTCAGTTCAATAGAAGCAATTGGATTACAACATATATATGAAAAGTCATTTTTATTTGCGTGATAATCACTGCTTTCTAAAAGTAAAGAATGAGGAAATACATCTCTCAATTTTAAATATACACTCACGGGTGTTATGGTATCAGCAAGTATTTTTTTGTGCTCCGTTTTAAGGGCAAATGTTTTCATTTTATTGTAAATTAAAAAAGGCTTGTCGTGATGACAAGCCTAAATGTTTTATACAGTTGTAATCACTCAAATCATCTTCGATTAGAGTGCCACCAGTTAATTTTGTTTGATATCAGTTTCATTGTTTCAAATATAATACAAAAATTATAACTCATAATTGCTTTAACGTAATTTATAATTTCTGAGTATATTAATTAAACACCAAATCTACTTTTAGTTCAATGTCGTCATAAATTAACTTATCTCCTAATTCATCGAAAAAGCTTGATGAACGAAATTTAACATTGTATTTTGATCTATCAAAAATAAGTTCTGCACTTGCACCTCTGTCATTAAATTCAAGTGTAAAGCTCGTAGGATTAATAATACCCTTGATTGTAAGGTCGCCTTGAACTGATAACTTATTCCCATCAATTTTCTTGGAGGATAAAATATTTAAAATGGCATTAGGATACTGGTCTACACCGAAAAAATCATCTGAGCGTAAATGATTTTCAAGATAATCCTTTGATCCACCACTTAAATCCAAATTTTCAAGGCTTTTCATGTCCACGATAAATTTGCCTCCTATCACTAAATCGTTTTTTAAAATAATTTTTCCTTCACTAAACTTAAGAGAGCCGTAATGAATTTTTGTAGTAATTTCTTTACCAGTCCATTTGATATTACTTGAAGCTAAATCAATCGTTTTATCCTGACCTTTGACATACTTTGTAACGAAAATTAATAGCAAAAGCAATAAAATATTTTTCTTTTTCATAGTTATTATTTTATTCCCACCCTTTTTTTAACAAAGAAATAAGTTTTTCTTTTTCATTTTCAGAGAGGTTTTGTGTAATCCTATCCTCAGATGTTTCAACGACAGAATCAATTACTGATAACATTTCAAGCCCCTCTGTAGTTATAAATAATTCAATTTTTCTTCTATTTATTTCACAAATATTTCTCTTCACATAATTTTTGTCAATTAGTTTATCAATAATACGAGTAGTATTACTTTTTGGATTTACCATTCTTTCTTGAACAGTTGAAAGATTAGCAGCTAAACCTTTTTGACCCCTTAAAATTCTGAGTACATTAAATTGTTGAAGAGATATTTTGTAAGGTTTCAGCGATTTAGCAAGAGATTCACCTACTTTACAATTAGATTTAATTAGAGTTATTACAAGGTTTTTAGACTGTGTTGACATATGTGGTAACAAATGTTGTACGCACAAATATATAATATATATTTAAAGTAAAATTATTTTTTTTGATTTGTTTAATGAAATTTGACATTGTAACTTGGATTAAAAATAAAATATGGATTTATCACAAAAAATGTGGATTCAAAATCAGCAATCTGAATCTGAAAGCGTAATATTAGATGTAAGAACACCAGAAGAATATCATGCAGGTCATATTCCAAAAGCAAAGTTGATCAATATTCAAAACCCTCATGAATTTATGAATAAATTAAGTGAGCTAGATGCTTCAAAGAAATATTATGTTTACTGTCGATCTGGGGCAAGAAGTGCACAAGCATGTCAGCTCCTAAAACAACAAGGAATATCAGATTGTTATAATTTGCTTGGTGGAGTTATAGAATGGAAAGGCAATCTAATTAGTTAATTACTAATTTAATTTATGAATATATCTAGTCGTCTACGTGTTTTTTTTGAAAGAAACGGTTTTGCTGTTTCAACGAGAATGGCAGAATTGCTTGGAATGAAAGTCAAAAGTGTTCGTTTATTTTTCATCTATGCCTCTTTCACAACTTTGATAGGAGGCTTTATCGTTTATTTAATCTTGGCATTTTGGTTAAAACTTAAAGATCTTATCTATACAAAAAGGACGTCTGTTTTTGATTTATAAAAATTTACTTTGCTAGTTTATAATATTTTCTTTGATTAATTTTAAAGCTAGGAATTTTAAAGATTTACTCAGTAATTTAAAATTTAATTGAATCTTTCTGTTGATTAATTTGTTTTTCTATTCCTTTTTATGATATTGAGCCTATCAAACTTTCAAAAAAAATTCATGAAATTTCCACCGAAAATAAACAACTGTTTAACATCCATTTTTTTTCTACTAATTAACACTCCTATTTATTCACAGGATCGTGGTTTGGATGAGCGAATTAATGAAGCTTTTACTCCGGTGGCAAATTGGTGGGAGGGTTTAATTTTACATAATTTTCCAGGAACGGAAATTCCTACAATAATTTTTTTACTTGTTGGTGGTGCTTTATTTTTTACCGTCTACTTCGGATTTGTTAATGTACGTCACTTTTCAACTGCAATAAATACAGTTCGTGGAAAGTATGATAATGCAGATCAACAATCAAAAAAAGCTATTTCAGAAGAAAATGAAGAAGGTGAAGTTAGCCACTTTCAGGCCCTAGCAACTGCGGTATCTGGCACGGTTGGAAATGGAAATATTGCTGGAGTAGCATTAGCTATTGCAGTAGGTGGTCCGGGGGCTACATTTTGGATGATTTTATGTGGTCTGTTAGGTATGTCTACAAAATTTGTGGAGTGTACTTTAGGAGTTAAATACCGTGATGTTGGAGATGACGGTACTGTTTATGGAGGACCAATGTATTATTTGACCAAAGGACTCAGTGAAAAAGGCTTTGGTACTCTTGGTAAAATATTGGCTGGAATCTTTGCTTTTTTATGTGTAGGAGCCTCATTTGGTGGAGGAAATGCAGCTCAGTCCAATCAAGCTGCTATGCAATTAGTTGATTCATTTGGTATGTCGGGTGGTAGCGCACGAACTATCATAGGGATTATCATGATGATTTTGGTTGGAATTATTATTATCGGTGGAATTAAACGTATAGCTTCGGTTACTGAAAAAATAGTTCCATTTATGGCTCTTATGTATCTTATTGCCTGTTTATACATTATACTGACCAATTTCAATTTTGTTGATGACGCATTTGGGATGATATTTAGTCAGGCCTTTAGTCCACAGGCAGGCCTTGGAGGATTACTTGGTGTTTTAATTACTGGATTTAGAAGAGCAGCCTTTTCCAATGAAGCTGGAGCTGGATCTGCTTCAATAGCGCACTCAGCTGTTAAAACTAATTATGCAGCTTCGGAAGGATTGGTTGCTTTGTTAGAGCCTTTTATCGATACTGTAGTAATATGTACTATGACAGCTCTAGTGATTATTATCTTTAATGGAGATAATACTGTATTTGATTATGGTGGTGTTGGAGGAGTTGTAATGATTGATGGAGTTCCAGCTGAGGGGGCAGGAATCACGGCAGCTGCCTTTGCGAAATATATATCTTTTTCAGGTCCTTTCCTTACAATTGCCGTAGTACTGTTTGCTATATCTACAATGATTTCTTGGTCTTATTACGGTTTACAATCTTGGATGTATATTTTTGGAAAAAGTAAAGTTTCTGAACTGACATACAAATCCTTATTTTTAATTTTTATTGTTATCGGTGCTGCAGGTGATATGTCTTCTGTTTGGGCTTTTTCAGATGCTATGATTTTAGCTTTGGTTTTTCCTAATATGATAGGATTATTATTGTTATACCCCCGTGTTAAGGAAGAACTAAATAATTATTTATCAGCTATAGCAATAATAAAAAAGTAGTAAGTCCTAAGAATAATAAATATATATTTGTAATAAAAAATTGTATATGATAGATTTCGAATTACGTCCCGAAATTAATACCTCTGAAACCCAACGTATGGTTTATGAGGCTGCTCGAGACTTTGCTGCTCAGTTCATCAAGCCCAATGTAATGAAATGGGATGAGGCACAATATTTTCCAATTGAAATTTTTGAAAAGGCAGGAGCGCTTGGGTTTATGGGAATGCTTATTCCGGAATCTTATGGAGGATCTGCGATGGGATATCATGAATATGTAACTCTGATAGAAACTATTTCAATTATTGATCCTTCAATTGGTTTATCAATTGCCGCTCACAATTCTCTTTGTGTGAATCATATTTATTTATTTGGTAATGAAGAACAACGTTTAAAGTGGCTGCCTAAACTTTGTCAAGGTTCGGCTATTGGTGCTTGGGGACTTACAGAGCATAATACAGGTTCTGATGCAAAAGACATGTCTACTACGGCAAGAAAAGAAGGAAATAAATGGATTCTAAATGGTACTAAAAACTTTATAACACATGGAATTTCTGGTGATATTGCAGTGATCATTGCTCGAAATGGAGAGAGGGGTGATAGTCGTTCAATGACTGCATTTGTAGTTGAAAAAGGAACTCCTGGTTTTTATGCCGGGAAAAAAGAAAATAAATTGGGAATGCGGGCGTCTGAAACTGCTGAGATGATTTTTGAAGAATGTGCTATACCAGATGAAAACAGACTTGGTCCAGTTGGAGACGGTTTTATTCAATCAATGAAAATTTTAGATGGAGGAAGAATTTCAATAGCAGCACTATCACTAGGTATTGCAAAAGGAGCTTACAATGCTTCTTTATCCTACTCAAAAGAACGCAGACAATTTGGTAAACCTATAGCAAGTTTTCAAGGGATCTCTTTTAAGTTAGCAGATATGGTTACTGAAATAGAGGCAGCTTCCCTACTTACTCAAAAGGCATCAGAAATGAAGAACCAAAACTTGAATGTTACTAAAGCTGGTGCAATGGCAAAATTATTTGCATCTGAGACATGTGTTAAAGTTGCAAATGAAGCTGTTCAAATACATGGAGGTTATGGATTCACTAAAGATTTCCCCGT
Organism: uncultured Bacteroidota bacterium; assembly: GCA_902517245.1. Taxonomy (GTDB): domain Bacteria; phylum Bacteroidota; class Bacteroidia; order Flavobacteriales; family Flavobacteriaceae; genus MS024-2A. The sequence goes on from CABYBK010000002.1 coordinate 49,372, forward strand.
TGAAAAATTTTTAAGAGATTCAAAACTTTGTACAATAGGCGAGGGTACTAGCGAAATTCAAAAGGTAGTTATAGCTAGAAAAATTCTAAAAGATTAAACTTTAATTGAGAATATAACTTTCTCAAATCATTCTTTTATATATATTTGCAATCATTATTATGAAAGGAGGTTCAGTTTTATGTTAATTATTCCAATCAAAGACGGAGAAAATATCGATCGTGCACTTAAGCGTTTTAAACGTAAATTTGACAAGACTGGTGGCATGCGCCAGCTTCGTGCTAGAAAGCAATTTATCAAGCCTTCTGTAAAACATCGTCAGAAAATTCAAAAAGCACAATACATTCAACATCTCCGCGACAGCGAAAATATTTAGTTTTTATAAACAAATTTCTAACGTTATTTTGGTGAAGTTTTTTAACTTTATATGGTAACGTTTTTTTATGTCAATTATTTCTTTTTTAGATTATATTTCTCTAGAAAAAAAGTGTTCTCGGCACACTGTAAAGGCATACAGAGCAAACTTACTTGCTTTTGAATCTTTTTTGAAATCCCAGAACGATGAAGAAAATATTGAGAGAGTTTCTTACGGAGAAATAAGAGCTTGGATAGTAAATCTAGTTCAGTCAGGTAATAGTTCACGCACTGTTAACAGAAAAGTTTCTGCGCTACGTTCATTTTACAAATTCCAACTTCGTGTTGGAAATATAAAAGTATCTCCTTTAAAAGAACATAAGGTGCTTAAAACAGACACTAAGGTGGGATTACCATTTTCTAAAGAAGAGATGAAAAATTTGTTTGAATTTGATATTTTTCCTGACACCTATGTTGGATCAGTTTCAAGAACTATAATTCAGCTACTTTACTTCACAGGAATTCGTAGGAGTGAATTGATAGATTTAAAAGTTCAAGACATAGATTTTTCAACAAGATTACTAAAGGTTCTAGGAAAACGAAATAAGGAACGATTAGTACCGCTTTTACCCGAAATTCAGCACCATATGAAAGCATTATTAATGTTACAAAAGGATTTAAAAATAACCAGAGAAGCTAACTTATTTTTTGTAAATGAAAAGGGTAAAAAGCTCACAACTTCATTTGTCTATAAATCTGTCAAAAATTATCTCAGCAAGGTTTCAACCAAAACGAAACGAAGTCCTCATGTTTTGAGACATAGTTTTGCGACGCATTTATTAGATCAAGGAGCAGATTTAAATTCAATTAAAGATCTTCTAGGTCATAGCAGTATTGCAGCAACTCAACATTACACTCATAGCAGTATGGCTAAGATCCAAGAAGTTTATAAAAAATCACATCCCAGAGAACGAAAAAATAATTCAAATAAATAAATCATGATTAATATACATTTCCGATCAGTAAATTTCAAAGCTGATAAAAAATTAAAAGAATTCGCAAAAAAAAGAATTGAGAAACTTTCTTTATTCTACAATCAAATTTTAGAAGTATTTGTTTTCACAAAAATTGAAAACAACTCTGATGGGATTAATAAATGGGCTGAACTTAAAATTGGAATCCCTGGAGATGATATAGTTGTAAAGAAGATATCCAAATCTTTTGAGGAATCAATTTATCTTGCCTCTGAAAGTGCTGAGAGGATTTTAAAAAGAAGAAAGGATAAAGAAAGAGTACTTTAAAAATCAATTAAGCCTATATGAAAAACGATAAAATAAAATCTGTAAAAATTCATAAATTAATTTTAATTACAATAGTTTTCTTTTATTGTTGTGCTAACAATAATTCAAAAAATATGAATGTAGGATTTCTAGAAATTGAAAAAAAATCATTCGGGAAAACTTCTGATGGGATTGAGGTAGATCAGTTCATTATGAAAAATAAAAATGGGATGAAAGTAGGCGTAATAACTTACGGGGGGATAATAAATTTTTTGACTGCAAAAGATAAAAATAATGTTTATAAAGATGTTGTTTTAGGCTTCCATGATTTAGCTAAATATGAAGCTGGTAGTCCCTATTTCGGAGCAATAATTGGGCGTTATGGGAATCGAATAGCAGACGGGAAATTTGATCTTAAAGGTCAAACTTATGAATTAGTCAGAAATAATGGAGATAATCATTTGCATGGGGGATCAAGAGGTTTTGATAAAGTGGTTTGGAAGGCCAAACAAATTATTGAAAAAAATTTAGCATCAATTGAGTTAAGATATTTAAGTAAAGATATGGAGGAAGGATATCCAGGTAACTTAGAAGTAAAAGTAACTTATACCTTGAACAATAATGACGAATTAACAGTTCATTATGAAGCAAGTACAGATAAGTCTACGATTATTAATCTAACTCAACACTCATATTTTAATCTTTCAGGTGATTTTAAAAATGATATTTTAGATCATAAAATTGTAATTGATGCTGATTCATTTTTACCAGTTAATTCAAAATTAATTCCAACGGGTCAATTACAAGATGTATTAGGAACACCATTTGATTTTAGAAAATCCAAGATAATTCGAAATGATATAAATAAAGAAAACGAACAATTAAATAATGGATTGGGTTACGATCATTGTTGGGCTCTAAATAATAATAATGAGGGCTTTAGATTTGCAGCTTCTGCTCATGATCAGATTTCAGGGAGATTTCTCGAAATATTTACAGATGAACCAGGCATTCAATTTTATACTGGTAATTTTTTAGATGGAACATTACCAAGTAAAACAGGAGGGAATTATAATTATAGAACAGGATTTTGCCTTGAGACTCAGCATTTTCCTAATTCACCAAATCAAAAGGACTTTCCATCTGTAATACTTAACCCGGGAGAAAAATATTTTTCAAAAACATCATTTAAGTTTTCTGTTAGGTAGCAAATGCTCAAAAATTGAATAAACCATACATAATAAATTATTGAATTTTGCTTTTGGATTTAACAAATCAGTTTATATTTGCCGTCAGTTCATTGAAAGTATTTATATAGAAAATTGCTAGTCCTATAAACGAATAGCATTAATAAATTTGATTAAAAGATCAATTTATAATTAATTTACAAGCCGATGTAGCTCAGCTGGCTAGAGCAGCTGATTTGTAATCAGCAGGTCGTGGGTTCGAGTCCCTCCATCGGCTCTTAAAAATTAATTAGACAAAGGGGAGATACTCAAGCGGCCAACGAGGGCAGACTGTAAATCTGTTGTTTTTAACTTCGCAGGTTCGAATCCTGCTCTCCCCACATTTTTTAGTTTTTTTATATATTTATGTATTCATTATCAACACTGATTTTTTCAGTTTAATGCGAGAGTAGCTCAGTTGGTAGAGCGTCAGCCTTCCAAGCTGAATGTCGCCGGTTCGAACCCGGTCTCTCGCTCTCTTTTTTAATTGCCGATGTAGCTCAGGGGTAGAGCGTTTCCTTGGTAAGGAAGAGGTCACGAGTTCAAATCTCGTCATTGGCTCTCTTGATCATCAAGAATTTTCAATTTTCTTTTTAATTTTAGTTTTTTGTAGTTTTAAAACTAAATACAATATCAAAATCATAAACTATGAGGATTTCAATAACAATTTCTTTTTTAATGGTGATAGTAAACACCAGTGCTCAGAAATGGACTACAGAAAAAGCCTGGTCATGGTACGAAAAACAACCATGGTTAGTTGGAACAAATTTTAATCCAAGCAGTTCAATCAACCAACTTGAATTTTGGCAAGCAGAAACATTTGATCGAACGACTATTGAAAGGGAGTTAAAATGGTCATCTGAGTTAGGGATGAATGTCCATCGTGTTTATTTACATAATTTACTTTGGGAACAAAATTCAGAGGGATTTTTAAAACGCATTGAATTATATCTATCTATTGCTGCCAAATATGAAATCAAAACTATTTTTGTTTTACTTGACGATGTTTGGCACCCAGAGCCGTATTTAGGAAAACAACCAGATCCAATTCCTCATCTTCATAACTCTGGATGGGTTCAAGCACCTGGTGCTAAAATTTTAGGTGATCTATCTCGTCACGATGAACTAGAGTCTTATGTCAAAGGTGTTATTTCAAAATTTACCAACGATAAAAGAGTCTTGCTTTGGGATCTTTATAATGAGCCAGATAATAGGGCTACAGGAAAAGAGAGGTCAAAATTAGAGCTTAAAAATAAGGACAAATATTCTCTTGCATTACTCAAAAAAACATACAGATGGGCTAGAGAGGTTAATCCTTCTCAACCACTTACTGTTGGAATTTGGAGAGGAAATATATCAAATTGGGGAAAGCCTGATAATCTTCCCGAATTAGACCGATTTATGCTTGAAAACTCAGATGTAATATCATTTCATGCATATGATGGAGAATTAGAAAAAGTAATTCAAAAAATAAATGAACTTAAAAATTACAATAGACCGCTTTTTTGTACAGAATATTTAGCTCGTGCTGTGGGAAATACATTTGAGGTTTTATTGCCCTTATTTAAAAAAGAAAAAATTGCAGCAATAAATTGGGGACTTGTTGATGGTAAAACAAATACAAAATATCCATGGAAAAGTTGGGTTATAAGGCCATCAAAAGAACCTGAAGTATGGCATCATGATATTTTTCGATCAGATGGAACTCCTTTCTCAAAGAAAGAAGTTAATTTCATTAGAAAAATGATATTGAATAATTAAAATATTGGCGTAGAACAGTATCGTGATAAGTTGATTTCTAATTATTATCTCTTTTAATTTTCAAATTGATAAATCCCTGATTTATTATTATTACTAATTATTTCTAACTTATTTCTAAGACTCAGTGAAAGACTTACCCACCGATTATTTGAAATACTTATGTAAAATTTAGAATCTTCAGTCACTAAATTTTTAAACTTTTCTTGATCAATCACTTCAATGCGACCTTTAGTATAAAATTGACTTGAATATGATTTATGTTCTAAAGAGTAGATAGGTAAATTATTGTCAAGGTTTTTTAAAATATATTTATCCGTATTGTTCATATACAAGGGCTTAGCTACTCCAGTATACAAAACAAATATTAGTGCGGTTGTAACACTCAATCCGAAGTAGAGGTAAATATTTTTATTTTTAACATTAGTCCAAAAATGATTTATAAATAATGCCAGAGGCACCATAGATGGAAGTATATAGGGATGAATTAAGCTTCTTGAAAATGTAAAAAATAAGGGTGTCCATAACATCCAGATTAATAAGAATAAAGCCCAGTAATCTTTTTTTATTTCTGACCATTTTTTTATCAAAATCTTAACAAGTAAAATAAACCAGGGCAAAGTAAAAATTATAAATAAACCCCAAATAATTCCAAAAGGTTGCTGTTTTGCAAAACCATACTTATCTCCCTGCCAATCTGAATTAAAAAAACGCTCAAAATGTTCTCCTACTATAAAGTAATTTAAAAAGCCTGGAGAACGTAATTCTACAAGATAATACCATGGTAGACTTATTAACATGGTCATAATAATACCAAGAAGCCAAGGAGCAGTTTTAAATGCTTTTTTAATATTTTTTGAAATGATACTCCATATTAAAATAGGTGGTAAACTTAAAAATAATGCAATAGGTCCCTTAGATAAAAGACCTAACGCCAAACCCACAAAAAAAAGATATCCCCAATAAGATTTGGTTTTAATTTTAATTGCTTCCCAAAAACTGAGCATGATCAAAGCAATACTAAAACTGAGAAACATGTCAGTTGAGACTACTCCAGCGTGTAAATAAAACTCAGGAAGAGAAAGTAGGATGATCCCAGGAAGATATCGAGAAAATTTGTTTTTGTAATGACCTAAAAAAAATACCAAAATTATAGCTAACATTAAAAAGGGTAACCGAACAAAGAATTCATGATTTCCAAAGATTGAAATACTAAGTGCACTTGCCCACGTCGATAGTGGAGGTTTAGCCCAAAATGGAACTCCATAGTCTATCTGAAGAGTTATCCAGTTTTGTGTTTCTGACATAATACGAGCAATTTCAGAATAGCGAGCTTCTGTATTATCCGTTAGAGGAAATTCATAATTAAATATTCCTCTAATCAAAATCATCACCCAAAATATAATTGCATATGATTTTTGACTTGATAAAAAAGTCTTGATTACATTCATTTATAAGTTCGATATATTTTAAGTAAGTCAAACCAAACAATTATACCATAACTTAGTTTGATTTTTGAGTCTCCCGAATCTATCCAAGAATCTATTGGAGTTTCTTCAGAAAAATATTTTATTTTTTCTGTACCAAAATGATTTTTGAGACGAAAAAAAATTTCTACATCAAACAACCACCTAGAAACAAATGAGCTTCCAAAAGCAATTGGAGTTAATTCTGAATTGAAGACCTTACAACCACATTGAGTATCATAAACAGGAAGGTTAAGTATTTTGGAAATGATAGTAGCTAAAATCCGACCAACTATAAAACGATACCAATAGCGATCAATATTATTGTCAATTTTTTTAATTCTGGAAGCAAATACAAACTTGGTTTTCAGATTAATTTTTTTTGATAAGGCAAAACACTCATCTAAAGATGTAGATAGGTCTGCATCCAAATAAGCAATTTTCTTAATTTTACTATTAATGGAAAAAAAATTCATACCGACTCTAACAGCCTCCGATTTCCCTAAATTCTTTTTTAGATCAATAATATGAACACGTTTTGGATTAATCTGACGTATCTTTTCTAATGTATTTATTGTTTTGTCTTTAGATCCGTCATTTACAAAGCAAAAGGAGATTTCATTTTTTTGATTTAAAAATTTTTCAAAAACAGAAAATGCTAATCTTTCATATTCATTAAAACAAGGAATTACAATCCCTAAATCCATGATCATTATTTAATTATTTTCTAGTCTTCACAAAGAAACAAAAAATGAATAGTGAAATGATCCTGAATTTTATAATTCCAAATATTAAAAATGTGTTTTTAATCTCTATCAACACCTTAAAAGCTATTATTTTTTAATCAATTACTGTGATTGATTTCGAATAATGATCATCTATCATAAAAAAAAGCATTAAACAATCTATGAAACCAAAAAAAAATTAATAAATTTGCGCTCCTAAAAATAACATTGAAATAACATTAATTATGGCTAAAGAAACATTTGACCGGTCCAAACCACACTTAAACATTGGAACTATCGGTCACGTAGATCATGGTAAAACCACGCTTACTGCAGCGATAACTAAGGTCCTTGCAGATGCTGGTTTTTCTGAAGCAAAAAGCTTTGATCAAATTGATAACGCTCCCGAAGAAAAAGAACGTGGAATTACTATTAATACATCACACGTAGAGTATCAGACAAGTAATCGTCACTATGCTCACGTTGATTGTCCGGGGCACGCAGATTATGTAAAGAATATGGTTACTGGTGCAGCTCAAATGGATGGAGCTATACTTGTAGTAGCTGCAACTGATGGTCCTATGCCGCAAACTAGGGAACATATTCTTCTAGGGCGCCAGGTTGGTGTACCAAGAATAGTAGTATTCCTTAACAAAGCTGACATGGTTGATGACGAAGAATTATTAGAATTAGTTGAAATGGAAGTCCGTGAACTCCTTTCTTTCTACGATTATGATGGTGATAATACTCCTGTAGTATTAGGATCTGCATTAGGGGCATTAAACGGTGAACAAAAATGGGTTGATACTGTTTTGAAACTAATGGAAGAAGTAGATGCATGGATAGAGCTTCCTAAGCGTGATGTTGATAAAGATTTCTTAATGCCTGTTGAAGATGTATTTTCAATTACTGGCCGAGGGACTGTAGCAACAGGTCGAATCGAAACTGGTGTAGCCAACACGGGTGATGAAATTGATATCATTGGTATGGGTGCAGAAAAAATGAAATCCACTATAACTGGAGTTGAAATGTTTCGTAAAATTTTAGATCGAGGTGAAGCAGGTGACAATACAGGTATTCTATTAAGAGGTATAGAGAAAACTGATATTAAAAGAGGTATGGTATTGTGTAAAGTTGGTTCTGTTACTCCTCATGCTAAATTTAAAGCCGAGGTTTATATCTTGAAAAAAGAAGAAGGAGGCCGACACACCCCATTCCACAATAACTATAGACCACAGTTCTACGTCAGGACAACCGATGTAACTGGAAACATAGCGTTACCCGATGGAGTAGAGATGGTTATGCCTGGTGATAATTTAACTATTAATGTTGATTTGATCCAGCCTATTGCATTAAGTATTGGATTACGTTTCGCAATACGCGAAGGAGGAAGAACAGTAGGTGCGGGACAGGTTACTGAAATTCTAGACTAATTAAAATGTTTTAAAAGACACTAAAGCTTTCGTCCTAATATGCGTTAGTTTAATGTGTTAGATAAAACGGGTTTAGCTCAGTTGGTAGAGCACTGGTCTCCAAAACCAGGTGTCGGGAGTTCGAGCCTCTCAACCCGTGCTGATAAAATAATAGATTACAGCGATGATTGACTACATTAGAGATTCTTTCGAGGAATTAAGGGATAACGTTTCTTGGACTGAGCGTTCAGAACTACAGAGATTAGTTGTCATAGTACTAGTTTTTTCTGTTTTATTTTCATTAGCAATTTGGGGAGCGGACACTGTTCTATCTCGTATTATACAATTTTATTTTAATTTGATAGGATAGTGATGACTACAGCTACAAGTGATAAAAAGTGGTACGTCGTTCGTGCTGTTAGCGGACAAGAAGCTAAAATTAAAGACTATATAATGTCAGAGATTTCTCGTTTTGGTTTTGACCATTTGGTTGAGGATATTTTAGTTCCTACAGAAAAGGTAATTCAGATTCGAAATGGGAAAAAAATTAATAAAGAACGTACTTACTTTCCTGGTTACATAATGCTGAAAGCCAACCTTACTGGAGAATTACCACATATAATAAAGTCAGTAACAAATGTTATAGGATTTTTGGGAGAAACAAAAGGTGGAGAGCCAATACCCATGCGCGAGGCAGAAGTTAATCGTATGTTAGGAAAAGTTGATGAGTTAGCATTAACTACCGAGCATATTTCTATCCCTTTCACTGTTGGAGAAACAGTTAAAGTGATAGATGGTCCTTTCAATGGTTTTACAGGTGCAATTGAAAAAGTAAATGAAGAAAAACGTAAACTTGAAGTAATGGTCAAGATTTTCGGAAGAAAAACACCGCTTGAACTAAGTTACATGCAAGTAGAAAAATTATAAATATTAAAATAATTAAGATTGATGTAGATTTTGATTACTGCATAATCTTAAAACTAGAAGGAAATGGCAAAAGAAGTAAGTAAAGTTTTAAAACTACAAGTTCGGGGAGGCGCCGCGAATCCGTCACCACCCGTTGGACCAGCACTTGGATCTGCAGGTGTGAATATAATGGAGTTTTGTAAACAATTTAATGCTAGAACTCAAGATAAACCTGGTAAAATTCTACCTGTAGCAATTACAGTTTACATGGATAAATCTTTTGAGTTTGTAATCAAGACACCACCAGCTGCAGTTCAACTGATGGAAGCCGCCAAAGCAAAAAAAGGTTCTGGAGAACCTAACCGAAGTAAAGTTGCTACCGTGACTTGGGACCAGGTTAAACTAATTGCTGAGGACAAAATGCCTGATCTTAACGCATTCACCGTAGAATCTGCAATGAAAATGGTTGCTGGTACTGCACGTTCAATGGGTTTTCAAATTTCTGGAAAAGCTCCGTTTTAATCCATAATATTAAGTAATGAGCAAAGAAAGTAAAAAACAAAAAGAAGCTAGATCAAAGATTGACCCAAAAAAGAACTATTCATTACTAGAGGCCTCTTCTTTGGTGAAAGAAATCACAAACACAAAATTTGATGCAAGTATTGACTTGGCTGTTCGTCTAGGAGTGGATCCAAAAAAAGCCAATCAGATGGTACGCGGTGTAGTTACCTTACCACACGGTACTGGTAAAAATATTAGTGTTCTAGCCTTGGTAACACCAGATAAAGAAACTGATGCTAAAGATGCAGGTGCTGATTATGTTGGCCTTGATGAATATCTTAACAAAATTAAAGATGGATGGACCGATGTAGACGTGATTGTAACAATGCCAAGCATTATGGGAAAACTTGGTCCATTGGGACGAGTTCTAGGTCCAAGAGGTTTAATGCCTAATCCCAAAACTGGCACAGTTACTATGGACATCAAAAAAGCCGTTTCCGACGTTAAAGGTGGTAAAATTGATTTTAAGGTTGACAAAACAGGAATTATTCATGCCTCTGTTGGAAAATCTTCTTTCACATCTGAAAAGATTCATGAAAATGCCGACGAATTATTGAAAACGATTATGAAATTAAAACCTTCAACATCCAAAGGAACATATGTTAAAAGTGTTTTTATGTCTAGCACAATGAGTCCAAGTATTTCTGTTGACGCTAATCTGGATTAAAGTATAATATTCAAGTAATGACAAGACAACAAAAAAATAACGCAATAGAAAATCTTAAAGAAGCTCTAGGAGGGGTAAAAAATCTTTACTTGGCCGATATTGCTGGACTGGATGCTTCTCAAACTAGCGCTTTAAGACGTGCTTGTTTTAAAGAGAATATTAAATTGCAAATCGTAAAAAACACATTATTATCCAAGGCCATGGAAGCTTCCACTCATGACTTTGGTGAATTGACGAATATTCTCAAAGGGAATACTTCGTTAATGTTTTCCGAATCGGGAAATGCACCTGCAAAGGTGATAAAATCCTTTAGAAAAAAGTCTGACAAACCGATATTGAAAGGCGCCTTCATTGAAGAAGCCATTTATATCGGAGATGAAACACTTGACGCTCTTGTAGCAATAAAATCTAAAGATGAATTGATTGGAGAGATTATAACTTTGTTGCAATCGCCAACCAAAAATATAGTTTCTGCACTTCGGTCAGGAGGTGGGAAATTATCTGGAATAATTAAATCACTTTCAGAACGTTAATACCTGACAAAAACTATTACGCACTCGAACACATAATAAATAAAAACAAAAACAAATTAAAAATGGCAGATTTAAAAGATTTCGCAGAAAAATTAGTCAACCTGACTGTAAAAGAGGTTAGTGAGTTGGCAGATATTTTAAAAGATGAGTATGGTATCGAGCCTGCAGCAGCTGCAGTCTCTGTCGCTGGACCTGTGGCTGGTGGAGCTACTGGGGATGCGGGAGAAGAAAAGTCAGAATTTGACGTAATCCTTACAGCGGCAGGAGGCTCTAAGCTTGCTGTTGTTAAATTAGTGAAAGAGTTAACTGGTCTTGGGCTTAAGGAAGCAAAAGAATTAGTAGACAATGCACCATCTCCAATAAAGGAGGGAATTGCTAAAGACGAAGCAGAATCGCTAAAGAAGTCTCTAGAAGAAGCAGGTGCAGAGGTTGAGCTCAAGTAGTTTCAAACTATACAATTATATGTTTAGGCTTTTGGATCTTCCAAAGGCCTCTACCTGTTTAGATTCCTCCCTTTTCTTTAATATCATCAATAAAAAATATTTAGATGCCTAGTACACACAATCAAAGAACCAATTTTGCAGTAACAAAACATACTCCCAAATATCCTGATTTCCTTGATATCCAAATTAAATCTTTTCAGGATTTTTTTCAACTAGAGACTAAATCCGACGAACGTGATGAAGAAGGTCTTTTTAATACATTCAAAGAAAACTTTCCGATTTCAGATACAAGAAATCAATTTGTTCTTGAATTTTTAGACTACTTTGTTGATCCGCCAAGATATTCTATTCAAGAATGCATTGAAAGGGGATTAACTTATTGTGTGCCTCTTAAGGCACGCCTAAAATTATATTGCAATGATCTGGAACATGAAGACTTCGAAACAATTGTTCAAGACGTTTTTTTGGGTACCATACCTTACATGACACCTAGTGGAACTTTTGTGATAAATGGTGCTGAACGTATTGTAGTTTCTCAACTTCATCGTTCCCCAGGCGTATTTTTTGGTCAATCTTTTCATGCTAACGGTACAAAACTATACTCAGCTCGGGTCATCCCGTTTAAAGGTTCTTGGATTGAGTTTGCAACAGACATTAACAGTGTTATGTATGCTTACATTGATCGTAAGAAAAAATTACCTGTAACAACATTATTTAGAGCAATCGGTTTTGAACATGATCGTGATATACTTGAAATTTTTGATCTTGCTGAAGAGGTAAAAGTTACTAAAACTGGTCTTAAAAAAGTACTTAAAAGAAAGCTTGCTGCACGTGTTTTAAAAACATGGCATGAAGATTTTGTAGATGAAGATACAGGTGAGGTTATTTCTATTGAAAGAAATGAAATTATCATAGATCGAGATACAATTCTTGATAAAGAGCATATTGACCAAATTTTAGAAGCTGGTGTTAAAAATATTCTTTTACATAAGGTAGATGCTCATATGTCTGACTATGCAATTATCTATAATACACTTCAAAAAGATCCCACAAATTCAGAAAAAGAGGCCGTAGAACATATTTATCGACAGCTTCGTAACGCTGAACCTCCTGATGAAGATACTGCAAGGGGTATTATAGATAAGTTGTTTTTCTCAGATCAGCGTTATAACCTTGGGGAGGTTGGTAGATATAGAATGAACAAAAAACTTGGCTTAGACGTTGAAATGGATAAGCAGGTTTTGACGAAGTTGGATATCATCACAATAATTAAATATTTAATTGAATTAATAAATTCGAAAGCGGAGATTGATGATATCGATCACCTTTCTAATAGAAGAGTTCGAACTGTTGGTGAGCAATTATCTTCACAGTTTGGAGTGGGCTTAGCCCGAATGGCAAGAACTATTCGTGAACGAATGAATGTTAGAGATAACGAAGTTTTTACGCCGATAGATTTGATCAATGCAAAAACACTTTCCTCAGTAATAAACAGTTTTTTTGGCACTAATCAATTGTCCCAATTTATGGATCAAACTAATCCATTAGCAGAGATTACTCATAAGCGTCGTCTTTCTGCACTTGGGCCAGGCGGACTTTCTCGTGAGAGAGCAGGTTTTGAGGTTAGAGATGTTCATTACACTCATTATGGTCGACTATGTCCCATTGAAACACCGGAAGGCCCAAATATTGGATTGATTTCTTCACTTGGAGTTTATGCTAAAGTAAATAACCTAGGATTCATAGAAACACCCTATCGTAAAGTTGAAAACGGTAAAATTAATTTAAAAGAAACAATTTATCTCAGTGCCGAAGAAGAGGAGAATAATCTTATTGCTCAAGCTAATATTAGTTTTGACAAATCTGGAAAAATTTTAGACGAAAAAATAATAGCTCGAGACCAAGCGGATTTTCCAGTCGTAGGTCCTGATCAAATTAACTATACAGATGTTGCACCAAATCAGATAGCTTCAATTTCTGCTTCGTTAATACCATTTTTGGAGCATGATGATGCCAATAGAGCTTTGATGGGATCGAATATGATGAGACAGGCTGTTCCGCTTTTACGTCCAGAATCTCCCATTGTTGGTACAGGTCTTGAAAAGCAAGTGGCTTCAGATTCTAGAGTTTTAATTAATGCTGAAAGTGATGGTGTTGTAGAATATGTTGATGCTGAAAAAATTTCTATAAGATATAATTTTACTTCTGATCAAAGCTTAGTAAGTTTTGACGGAAATTTAAAATCTTATAGTTTAATTAAATTCAGAAAAACTAATCAAGGCACTTGTATAAATCTTAAACCTATTGTCAAAAAAGGTGATAATGTTTTCAAGGGACAGGTTTTATGCCAAGGTTATGCCACTGAGTCAGGTGAATTAGCTTTAGGTAGAAATATGAAAGTAGCATTTATGCCATGGAAAGGATACAACTTTGAGGATGCAATTGTTATATCAGAGAAAGTTGTGCGACAAGATATATTCACTTCAATTCATATAGATGAATATTCTTTAGATGTTCGTGATACTAAACTTGGAACAGAAGAATTGACTAATGACATTCCTAATGTAAGTGAAGAAGCTACAAGTGACCTGGATGAAAATGGAATGATAAGGATTGGAGCTGAAGTTAATCCAGGAGACATTTTGATTGGTAAAATTACACCTAAAGGAGAATCTGATCCAACACCAGAAGAGAAACTACTACGTGCAATTTTCGGTGATAAAGCAGGTGATGTTAAAGATGCTTCACTTAAAGCACCACCATCTCTTCGTGGTGTTGTAGTTGATAAAAAACTCTTTACTCGATCTGTTAAAGACAAACGAAAGCGAAATGAAGATAAACAAGATCTAGAAGCTCTTGAAAATTCATATGATAAAAAGTTTGATGAACTAAAAGTTGTTTTAGTGGAAAAACTATTTTCGATTGTAAATGGAAAAACATGTCAAGGTATTACTAACGATTTAGGTGAAGAAATTCTACCTAAAGGAAAAAAGTATACCTTAAAACTTCTTTCTGCTGTTGAAGATTATACCCATTTAGCTAAAAGTACGTGGACAACATCAAAAGATACAAACGATTTAATAGCAGATTTAATTCACAACTATAAAATAAAAGAAAATGACCTTCAAGGTTCTCTTCGACGAGAAAAATTCACTATTAGTGTAGGAGACGAACTTCCAGCTGGCATCAAGAAGTTGGCGAAAGTTTATATAGCAAAAAAACGTAAGCTAAAGGTAGGCGATAAAATGGCAGGACGTCATGGTAATAAAGGTATTGTTGCCAGAATAGTTCGTGAAGAAGAAATGCCATTTCTAGAGGATGGAACACCAGTTGATATTGTATTAAACCCCTTAGGAGTTCCCTCTAGAATGAATATTGGACAGATTTACGAAACTGTATTAGGTTGGGCTGGACAAAATCTCGGAGAGAAATATGCAACTCCAATTTTTGA
>CABYBK010000003.1 GCA_902517245.1 uncultured Bacteroidota bacterium
CTGGAATACCAAAATATCTTGTAGCACCAAAAGACTCTCCTTTTCTAATACTGGCTTTTAAGTTACAGACATCTCTTGATGCTGGCTTTTGAGGATTAATATTTTTCAATGATTTTTTTAAATTCTCAATTTCATGATTCGACTTTTTTCCAATTATATCAGAACTCACCTCAAGATATTTTAATGCATCTTGATTAGAAACTGCAATATTTCCTGATGTCTGATAGCCAATATGAACCTCATGCCCTTGAGAAACTAAACGGTCAAATGTCCCTCCCATTGAAATAACATCATCATCGGGATGCGGACTAAAAATTAAAACTCTTTTCTTTTCTGGGCTTTTACGTTCAGGCCTGTTAGTATCATCAGACTTTGGTTTTCCCCCAGGCCATCCTGTAATAGAATGTTGCAATCGGTTGAACATTTCTATATTTATATCATAGGAGGATCCACTAAGAGCCAATAAATCAGACATTCCATTTTGATTGTAATCTTCATCGGTTAACTTTAAGATAGATTTGTTCACCTTTTTACAAAGCCATACAATTGCTTTTAAGCTGTTGTCATCACTCCAATTGCAATTTCCAACTAACCACGGGGTTTTTATCCTTGTCAACTCAGAGGATGCCTCCCCATCTAAAATTAAGGTTGTATTTTTATGTTTCTGTAAATAGGTTGTTGGAATTTTGTCCGAAATCTCACCTTCTACTGCTTTTTGAATAATTCCTGCTTTATTGGTTCCCCAAGCCATTAACAAAATTCTTTTTGCATTCAGGATAGATTGAATCCCCATTGTAATTGCTTTTCGAGGTACGTTCTCAATGCCTTGAAAAGCAGAGATTGCGTCATATCGAGTTAAATGATCTAAAGTTATAGTTCTAGTTTGAGAGTTTAAATGGGATCCTGGCTCATTAAATCCAATATGTCCTGTACGACCAATTCCTAATATCTGAAGGTCTATACCACCTAATTTTTTAATTTTATTTTCATAAGTAATACAAGAAGACCTTAATTTATCAGGTTTCAAATCTCCTTTGGGTATGTTAATGTTTTCTGGTTTTATATCAACTAAGTTGAATAAATTTTGATGCATAAAGCTATAATAGCTCTGGACATCTTCTTTTTTTATCGGGTAATATTCATCAAGATTAAAGGTGATTACATTTTTAAAACTTAATCCCTCTTGCTTATGAAGCCTTACAAGCTCACTGTAAACATTTAATGGACTTGAGCCTGTTGCAAGCCCTAGAATACAATTTTGATTTTTTTTCTGTTTTTGAATAATCAAATCTGCAATAGAGTGTGCTATAGCTATGGATCCTTCGTCTGAGCTACTAACAATTACATTATGTAACTTTTCAAATCGAGTCTCCTCAAAACTTCCAGGTGCTTTGTAATCAAGAAGACTAACTTTTGCTTGATTTATCATCATTAAATTTATTGCGAATCCAAATTTAAGCTTTCTTTATAATAGAATTTTTTATTTTTTGATTTTTTTGATTTTTTTGATTTATATTAGAAATCATTTTTGAAAAAATCTAGTGAAAGAAAAAATTTCTTTTTTGTTACTTTTCTATATTAGTCTTGGGATCTTAGCGCCTAGTGCAACTGTATTTTTTTCAAATTCATCTGAAAATAATATAATTTATATAAGTTTTGAAGCAGACGGAGAAGCAGATGAAAAAGAAAGTGAAATCGAAGAAAAAATTCTTCCTTATAATAGATCTGTAGCGCTTCTAAGGATTGTGGAGAACTCTTGTCCTATATTTTTTGATCAAAATTCTTACGCATCAGTCGATCAAAAATATTTTAGTCCTCCTCCAGAGGCATTATAATCTACTTCGCTTTTTTAAAATTTCATTTATCATTCCCTTTGGGAATAAACATTTATATAAATTATTAAATTATGTTTTCAAATATTAAAGGTGACGTTTTAGGTGGGTTAACTGCAGGAATAGTCGCATTACCACTTGCTCTAGCATTTGGTGTAAGTTCTGGTCTAGGACCGAGTGCAGGTCTTTATGGTGCAATTTTTTTAAGTTTTTTTGCAGCATTATTTGGAGGAACAGCAACACAAATTTCAGGACCAACTGCACCAATGACAGCAGTAAGTATGGTTGTCATTGCAACCATAATTGGTGTTCATAATGGATCTGTTGAGAAGGCACTACCCTACATATTAGCTGTTTTTCTTTTAAGTGGTATTTTTCAAATTGGTCTTGGATTTCTTGGACTTGGTAAGTACATTAAATATATACCTTATCCTGTAGTTTCGGGTTTTATGACTGCCATAGGGGTAATAATTTTAATAACCCAAATTCTTCCACTTATTGGTTATGATGCTAAAAAAGATATCGAGCTTGTTGAATCATACAGACCCATGGCTGAGCAAAGTCTTTTAGAAAAAATTTTAACTGATGAAACAAAAGATGGTATATTAATAATAGAAGATTTTGAACAGGCAATTGATAGAGCAAATAAGATAGATAGGTCCGAAATAATCGAAGAAGCGCAAAATTTGGCAAAAAATAACTCCTCAGGAGTTATAGGAACCATCAAAGCCATTCCAAGAGCTATAGGTTTTATAAACTGGATTGAAGTTATATTAGCCTTTGCAACTATCTTTATAATATATGGCTTTAAAAGAATTACAACGGCCGTTCCAAGCACTTTAGTCGCTTTAATTGTAGTTTCTGGAGTTGCAATTGGTTTTGGGATCGATTATATATCTATTCAACAGATTCCAAATGGATTCCCAAAAATCCAATGGACTCTTTTTACTGACTTTAATCTTTTGGAGATTCTACCATATGTTTTCACTGCACTAACACTATCACTTTTAGGAGCTATAGACTCTTTATTAACATCTGTGGTTGCAGACAACTTAACCAAAACAAGGCATCTCCCTAATAAAGAATTAATCGGTCAAGGAATAGGTAATTCGATTGGTGCTATTTTTGGGGGTCTTCCAGGAGCAGGAGCTACAATCCGTACTGTAGTTAATATCCAATCTGGTGGTAAAACAAGATTGTCAGGTATGATAGCTGGTATTGTTTTATTACTCATTCTGCTAGTCTTAAGTCCATTAGCTTCTAAAATCCCAGCAGCAGTTTTAGCAGGTATTTTAGTTACTGTTGGAATTGGAGTTATGGATTATAAAGGGTTAAATGTTCTTTCAAAAATTCCTAGAACTGAAATTATAATTATGACTGTTGTTCTTTTATTATCAGTATTTTGGAATTTAGTCTATGCCGTTGGAATAGGTCTTCTATTAGCATGTTTATTTTTTATGAAAAAAATGGGTGACCTGGCTAAAAATAATTCAAAAGTAGGACTAGTTTCAAACGAAAAAGAATTTGAAATAAATATAAGTGAAAAATCAAAAGGGAATGTATTTATAAAACACCTAAATGGACCTTTGTTTTTCGGTTTTACATCAGAATTTGTAAGCATAGCAAATAAGATTCCGAAAACAGCTAGCGTAATAATTATCGATATGGAAAAAGTCCCATATATAGATCAGTCAGGTCTTTTTGCATTAGAAGATGTTATATTAGATTTAGATAAAAAAGATATAAAAATTATCATGACTGGAATTCAATCACAACCCATGCAACTAATGAAAACAATAGGAATCTTAGGTGAATTAATTCCTGAAGAAAGAGTTTTTAAAAGTTTAGCTGATTCCAAATCTTTTTTAATTGATCAAGTAAAATAATAAGTTTAAAGCATCCTTTTCAATTTAAAAGACAAGGATGCTTTATTTTATTTAAATTCTATATTAATTATCTTATTTTCAATTGATGACACAATTTGAAGCAAATCTTTTTGAAAAAGAATAGGAAGACTATCTAAAGGAGTTGATCTAATTTTGGGTTTATAATTAACATAGTCTTGAAATAAAAATCCATTAATATCTCTGGTGTTTTTTGCTTTTCTAAAACGTACTCCACCTCCATCTGTTAAATAATTATATGCAAAAAAGGTGATTTGAAAATTATTTTTATCTATCCAATAACGATATTCATCTTTAAAATCAGTTCCTCCGTCAACTTCATTAAAAGTAACTTTGATGGACCAATACTCTTTTCCTAAAATTTTAGTTGTGCCTAACAATTCTGAAACTACCGCACTGTCTTTTAAAGGACTCGGAAGCTGAAAAAAATACATTACTGAATTTAAAGAATTCGAATATAATTTAATCACGCTATCAGTAAGTTTTATTGATTTACCCTCCACTAATCGGGTTAATTTATTTTTTGATGTCATCACGTCAAGTATCGATACTCCTTCTTTTACTTTAAAGCGCTGATAAGAATAAAACAATGGTTTTCTGGTTAATTTGTATTGATAATCCCTAAAATCAAATGTGATTGAAAAATTTTTTTTATTCCACCCATATGCAGATATAGATTTTTCAATAATTTGTCCTGATGTAATTGGTTTTATCTGAGAACACGAGACTAAATAAAAACAAAAAAAGAATAGTAATTTTTTAATAAACATCATTGATAAATTATTGATAAATCCAATACAAAACGAAGATACAACTAAAAGATATGGTTTACATTTGAACAAAATATCAGATAATGGAAATTCTTAAGACTTTAATAATTGGAAGTGGTCCTGCAGGATATACAGCAGCAATTTATGCTGCAAGAGCTGACTTAAATCCAGTTCTTTATACTGGCATGGAACCTGGTGGTCAACTTACCACTACAACTGAAGTAGACAATTTCCCAGGATATCCAGATGGTGTTGATGGACCAACCATGATGGTCCATTTACAACAACAAGCTGAACGCTTTGGAACTGATGTGCGTGTGGGATTTATTAATAAAGTTGAATTTTCAATTGAAGCTGGAGGAATTCATAGAGCATATACTGAAGATGGAACTGAATTACAAGCAACTACTATTATTATAAGCACTGGAGCCACGGCTAAATATCTTGGCTTACCAAGTGAACAACGCCTGCGTGGTTGTGGAGTTTCTGCATGTGCTGTTTGCGATGGATTTTTTTATAAAGCACAAGAGGTAGCTATTGTTGGTGGTGGTGATACCGCCGCTGAAGAAGCTACATACCTGGCTAATATATGCTCCAAGGTAACTATGTTAGTACGAAAAGATAAGATGAGAGCATCCAAAGCAATGCAACACCGAGTTACAAATACGAAAAATATTGATCTTAAATACAATACTGAAATTGATGAAGTTCTCGGAAAACAAGTTGTTGAGGGTATTCGTATAAAGAATAACAAAACAGGAGGGACTGAGGAAATTACTATAACTGGTTTATTTATTGCAATTGGTCATAAACCCAATACAGAAATTTTTAAAGATCAATTAGATATGGATGACTCAGGCTATATAATCACTAAAGGAAAAACAACTGAGACAAATCTTCCAGGAGTTTTTGCTTCTGGTGATGTTCAAGATAAAGAGTATCGCCAAGCAGTAACTGCTGCTGGAACAGGTTGTATGGCTGCTTTAGACGCAGAACGTTATTTACAAAAAATTGAAGAACCAGTAAAAAGTTAAGTCTATTTTTAAATTAAAAATTACTGAAGTTTTTCCCATTTTTCAATTAAATTATCCAAATCTCTTTTTTTTGCCTGATAAATATCAAAGAAATTTGGTTCCCTAATAGTAACTTCGTAATCAATTTCTAACTTCAAATCTATTTGTTTTATCTCTTTCTCCAAATTTGTAATCTGTTTCTCTATTTTTGATATTTTTTTTTGAGTTCCTCGAATTTCTTTATGCTTTTCATATAAATTCCTCTTTTCCTTATTATTTCTTTTTAGTCCGGAAGTATTTTTTTCTAGTTCTTTCAAAGAAGAAAGTTTTTGATCTTCCAAATAGGAATTTATATCTCCTAAAAATACTTTAACTTCTCTATCTTTAAATGAAATTATCTTTTCACAGAGTCCTTGAATAAAATCTCGATCGTGTGAAGCCAGAATCAGGGTTCCTTCAAACTTTTTAAGAGCCTGCTTCAATACATTTTTTGAGGCAATGTCCAAATGGTTGGTTGGTTCGTCCATTACAAGAACGTTAAAAGGCTGAAGCAACAATTTACAGAGAGCTAAACGATTACGCTCTCCTCCTGATAGCACATGAATCTTTTTATCAACTGCATCTCCTTGAAAGAGGAATGACCCTAATAGATCGCGCACCTTTATTCTATTTTCAGGTGTTGCAGAATCTTCAGCAGATTCAATTACTGTTTTTGTACGATCTAAATAGGTTGATTGATTTTGAGCAAAGTAGCCAATTTGTACGTTATGCCCTAAGCTTACTTTTCCTTTGCTTTCGAGTTCACCAACTAAAATTTTTGCTAGAGTAGATTTTCCTTGACCATTCTGTCCGACGAAAGCTATTTTTTCACCTCTTTCGATTTCAATATTTACAGAATTCAGTACATGTTTATCACCAAAAGACTTTGTTATATCCTTGGCTTTTAAAATTATTTTCCCTGGTTGGTGAGAAATTGAAAATTGAAATTTAATTTTTCTGTTCTCCTCGGGGTCAATCTCTATTCTGTCAATCTTATCTAGTTTTTTTATTAGTGATTGAGCCATGCTTGCCTTTGAGGCTTTAGCACGAAAACGTTCAATTAATTTTTCGGTTTGTTGAATCTGTTTTTCTTGATTCTTTTGAGCTGCTTGCTGTTGTTCACGAAGTTCTCTTCGAAGTTTTATATACTGCGAATACGGTTTTTTAAAATCAAAAATTCGCTGATGAAGAATTTCTATAGTTCTATTTGTGACTTGATCGAGAAACATCCTATCATGAGAGACCATCACTAAAGCGCCTTTAAATTTTTTTAGGAACTGTTCCAGCCAAATGATAGATTCTATATCCAAATGATTAGTTGGTTCGTCAAGTAAAAGTATATCGTTTTCTTTCAAGAGGATTTTTGCTAATTCGATCCGCATTCTCCACCCTCCAGAAAAAGTGTCGGTTGAAGCATTTAAATCATCCATGTTAAAACCAAGTCCCAAAAGTATTTTTTCTGTTTGAGACTGATAATGATAACCGCCAATAATTTCAAATCGATTATTTAATTCGTTAAGCTCGTCCAATAATTCCATGTATGACTGACTTTCGTAGTCTTGTGTTTGCTCCATAATTTTGTGGATTTCTTTCTGCCTTGACTCTACTTTTTTAATCTCTTCAAAAGCTAAATAGGCCTCCTCTAAGACTGTACGCCCATTATCAAAATCAAGATCTTGAGGTAAATATCCAATTTTACAATTTTTTTCTAGAGCAAAGCTTCCGGAAGTGGGCTGATTCTCAAGTGTCATTAGTTTTAACAAAGTTGATTTACCAGCACCATTTTTCCCAATTAGTCCTATATGGTCACCTCTTCCTAAACGAAAAGATATTTCATTAAAAAGAGTTTCTCCTCCAAAGCTTACAGTAATATTATGAGCATTAAACATTTTATTTTCTTGGATTGCTAAAATAAGTTTCAAATCGGTCAATTGCTATTTCAGGATATAATTTTTTCCTCCCAACAACAAAATTGTACATCCATTTAGCAAGTAAGGGACCCATTAAAACACCGCGAGTCCCCATTCCGTTAAAAACATAGATGTTTTTTTCTATTGGATGAGACCCCAGTAAGGGTCTTCTATCTAGTACTGTAGGTCTGATGGCTGCTTTGTGATTAACCACTTCAAAAGAACAATCAATAATATCCTTCAACTTTGATAGTATCCACTCTTTGCCTAATTTGGTTGGTCTTAAAGTTTTATATTTTCTATCAAAGTTCGCTCCAATCCAAAACAGATCTTTTCCCATTGGTACAATAAAGAGTCCTCTTTTTATGATCTCCTTTTGAGAGATTGCTTTTGTTCGTATATATAAAAACTCTCCTTTAGATCCTATTAAGGGTAAGTATGAAAACCATGGATTATATCTTAGTTTGAAACCTTCGCAAAAAATAATATACTTAGCCTTGATACCTTTATATTCTATTTTATCATTAAGAAACTTTAATTCTTTATAATTAAATGTACTCTGGCTGAAGCAGTCCGAAGCCAATTTATTTTTAAACTTATCTAGTAATTTATTAATATCAATCTTTCCCAAATTCTTAAGTTTTCCATATCCAAAATCACCTTTTAGTCCTCCATCAACTTTATTAATAATTGATTGTGATAAAAAATGATTTAATCCTTTTTTTTGGGAAGCTACAGTCCAATTGTTATGATCTGATAAACGGTTAAAATAATATTTGATTGGGACTTTATTGAAAATACTCGTGTTATATGTTTTTTCAAAAAGGCTGTAGGTAATGATAGCTTGATCGAAAAATTCTTTCCCTTTCCAAGACATTGTGTATCTTTTTAGTACAGTTGGGTTAAAAACTCCAGCAGCACTTCTACTTGATCCCTCTTCTTCATTTGATATAATAATAAAATCTTTTTTATGCTTTTGTAATTCGAGAGCGTATTGAAATCCTGCTAAACCAAAACCAACAATTATAGCGTGTTTCATATCTTTTAATTTTTCATAAAAAAAGCGCTATTGTTTCCAATAGCGCTTTTAATTGTTATATGGCAACCTAGTTGTTCCACATATCTTGTTCAAAATCACGAATGACTGATTTAATTCGCTCCGATTCAATTAGCTGACGTAAAGCATCTTCATATATATACTCTTTAACTTCACGGTCTTCATAAACATTTTCTTCTTTATAAATTGAAGAATTAAAACGCCTTGAGTTCAACATCATGTCAAAGGTTATTGATTTTGAAGAATTTCTTGTATTAAATACCCTATGTTTATTTAAGGTTTCTCGAGCATCAGGAAACCATACCCAAAATAATGGAAGAATATCAGGATCTTCAGAGCTTTCGGATAGTGTTGAAACATCCTGTGCTCCTGGAGCAATTCCTAATAAACGGTATCTTAGCTCACCTAATCTTTTATTAAAATACCATGTTCCTTTAATAAAATATTGTACTACTTTAAATGAATCGATTATATAAACATCATAGTCATCGTCAGTAAGCTCATCTTCTGTAATTATACCTGAATTTAATTTTTGCCTTGCTTCCTCTGTAATTTTTCTATCTTCAAGTTTAACTTTTAGATCTTCGTAGGTAAGTTTTTCATTGAAATAATCTGTTTCATATATTTCAGTGATATTACCTTCCTGAATGTTGTCCATCAATACTCTAAAAAGAGATTGACGATCACTTGATAAATATCCGTTATTAACTGAAGGGTAATAATATGGAAAATTAATTCTCTCATCTAAATCGATAATCTCCCAAATTGTTTTTGACCAAAGTATATCTCTGTCATCTACGTAACCATACTGAACTGGTTTTGTTTCATTTGCCTCACTTTGCTCATAATAAAGTCCTACCTCTTGGGGAACTTTAGCATTCAACAAGTTTGACTGAGCACTAATTTTATTTGAACCAATTATAGCAAGTATTAAAACAATAAAAATTACATTTTTCATAAGTAAAGTGTATTTAATTAACTGTAATCGATATCGGTGATGTTTGTCCGAGTTTATAACTCGGATTTGAAGGAATTATTACTTCAATATCAGAAATAATTACTGTTTGTCCATTTTTGATTCGACTTAACATGGATTTTGCTTTGTTATTTAACCTATTGCCTGCAATTACGATACTGGTCTGCCCAGGTGCTCTAAAACGGAAAGATTTTGTTTCTAAAGGTAGATCAAAATCAAAATCTTCAAGTCTTGCCTCAACTGTTCCTCTCTCTAAACTTGACTTTGGGATAGAAAAAGATCCCGATTTCCCCCTAAAATACCCTGCTGGTTTAGGTATTTCTTTTATTCTAAATGTGGATACTGAAGATACTCGTTTACCGTCAGGTAGAGTTCCGGAAACATTTATTTTAACTTCTGTTCCTTTAGATGGAAATATATTGTATTTACTGCCACGAACACGTCTTAAGCCAGGGGCAGAAGCTTTTACTTTACTGTCTTGAACCCCAGGGATAGATATTGTCATCGGATTTTGAACCCCTCGGTAAACAACATTCATTTTATCTGCGGAAATTACTGCAGAGTTAGGTTTGGAAATTACTGTATAAGTTTGGTTAACGTTAATTCTAGATTCTTCACCGTCATTAAGGAATATTAGATCACCCTCAATTGTATGATCACCTGGGTTACCTGCGCTAACATTTAACTTAACACCGCCAGGGATCAATTCATAATCTTCATCTGATAGTTCTTTTCCGTCAAGTGATAGTGCAACTCCATTTGGATTTTGTGCACCTCCTTTTCTCCCTAATATAACACTCCCATCAAAAATTTCACCTTGATAATAAGCTCCTTTTTCAGTAACAAGTAAACTAGTATAATTAGACTGGTTAACCTTAGAGGACATCTTTAGTTCCTTACCCATCAATGTAGTAAAAACATCATGCTCGGTTTGTCGGATGTCGTTTTGCATCATGGTAAGTTTAGCTAGGGACGAAATTAACGGGAATCCTTTAAAGCTAGCATCCAACCATGGTTCATCAATATCATCTCTATTTTTAATATTATTGTTTTGATCTCCAGTAAAAAATCGAGCTTCAACCATTTCAATCGACTCAGGATATCTACTTCCAAATACTTGGATTACATGCATTTTATAATCTTGAATCATATTTATAAAATTCTCCTTTGCCTCTTGGGATCCTTCTTTAAACCATATAACATCTAATGCTTCTCCTTTATCCATTTGAGCAAATTCTTTGAGCTCTGGGTCTTTCTCTCTTTGCTTTTCAGTTATTGTATTTTTTAATTCTTCAATCGAATTGAAGAAAGCATCAGATTCTATCTTTATTTGCTCAGCAGTTTTTTTGTGCGCAATCCACTTACCACCTTTTTCCTCAGCATTTACAAGAATATTTTCTAAAAGTGCATTATTACTTACCTGAACGCGATCATTCGCGTCGGTGATCTTTTCAAACATTTGTCCAAATCCGTCAAGAACCTCTTTACTTACATTTAATGCAAGCATCGTAATAAATACCAAGTACATTAGACTGATTAATTTCTGCCTTGGTGTTTCTTTAGCTCCAGCCATTTTCTTATTTTTTAGACATGGCGGTTAGCATTCCACCGTAAACATTATTCAATGCCGCTAAATTAGCAGATAAACTTTCCATTTGAACTCTGAGTTGCTGAGCATCTTGGTTAATCTTTTCTTTTAACTCAGAATTTCCTTTAGCATTTGAAACTTGCTGTTGGTAATTTAAGTTTAATTGTTCCAACTGGCCAGCAGCTTTTGACAATTCTTGAGAATAACTTTGAGATGCTGATATAGCTTCTGAGGCGGGTGATAAAGCTTTAGCAGAATTTTCTAACCCTTTGATGCTTTTTGCTAGGGAGTTCATCAGGTTAACATCAAGCTTAGCTTCTTGCATCAAGGCATCAATTTTTGAAGATAATCCTTGGTCTCCACCACCTGAAGGTTTTGATGAACCTGCACCTTTCATTTTCTTTACAAAATCAGTATGTTCTTCTTTTATTTCCCCAGTATTTAGGGCAGAAACTGTAAAAATAAGTGCTTCTGTTCCTAATCCAAGTCCTAGTACTAATCCTCCTGTTATGGGTCCAATTTCAAGGTGAAGAATTTTAAAAAGAGCACCAATAATTACTACGGCCCCTCCAAGTCCAAATAGCATATGCATTGCTACCTTACTTCTTAAACGTTTATTTAAAGCTTTGTCTGTCATGTTTGAAAATTTTGATTTATAAATATATGAAGATATAATTAAATATATGTTTTAAATCTATAAGTAATCCAAGCCTTTAAAATTTTAAGATTAACTAAAACTTAAAAAAGATTTAAAATAAAACTAAATCTCAAGTAGTTTACTACTTAATTTTAACTTTCTGGGGTCCTAAATAATCTTGTACAGTTCGAAAACCTATGTAACTTCTTGATGTGTCAGAATATTCAAAATCTCGAGAGCTAACTCTTAAAAAATAAGCAACATCTTTCCAAGATCCACCCCTAACAACCTTTCGTTTTTCAGTGTCAAAGGACATGTTTGGATTTAAGGAGGAAACATATTCATATGATCCAGCATTGTATGACGAATTTGTCCATTCAGCTACATTACCCGCCATATTATACAAATTGTAGTCATTAGGAAGATACGATTTTGCTTCAACTGTATAGACAGCTTGATCAGCAGCATAGTCACCTCTAAGTGGTTTAAAGTTTGCTAGAAAACAAGCTCTGTCATTAAGTAGATATGGAGAACCCCATGGATAAGTACCAGACGGTATTCCCCCTCGAGCAGCATATTCCCATTCTGCCTCGTTGGGAAGGCGAAAACGACTTACATTAGGTTTACCTTTATCACGCTGATAGTCATTTTTAAATTTAGTCCTCCAGTTACAAAATGCGACTGCTTGTGTCCAGGATACACCTACAACAGGATAATCTTGATATGCAGGATGGGAAAAATAATCGTTGTGCATAGGCTCATTGTAAGAATATGTGAAATCTTTAATCCATACTGTCGTATCAGGATAAATCTCAACTTCTTCTCTTTTAATGAATGGCTCTCTGTCGATAAATTGATTGCGTAATCTTTTTGATTCAGCAGCAGCTCCTTCGGCATCAAACCAAGTATATGAGTATTTGAGTTTTTCAACATCGAGTTTCATTTCGCCATTATACCATAATTCGGGTGGTAGATATAGTGAGTCCATGATTTTTGCATAATTTTTGTCAACATAATCTTCAGTATCCCATGTTAGGTCGGCATCCCAATTTAGTGCTCTACCAGCATACAGGTTTTCATCAACATCGTAATATGCCTCCCGCATATATTTCTGATATTCATTGAGTTTAGTAGTATCTGAATCCTGAAATACAAATTCCCCAATACCATCTTTATTATCTTCACCAAGGCCTAAGTCCTCTGCTTCCCGAGCAAGCATCGCTAAGGCTATTGAGTCTTTTACCCAATAAACAAACTGACGATATTCACTGTTCGTAATTTCAGTTTCGTCCATATAAAAGGAAGGAACCGTAACTGTTTTCGCTGGAGCATTTTGTAATTGGGCTAAGTCTTCGTCCGATTTTCCCATTATAAAAGCACCGCCTTCAACAAGAACCATCCCAAAAGGCTTCTCTCCAAACCACTTTTTCTGTTGAACACCTATAAGCTCTCCTCTGTTTTTGCTTCCGCACGAAACTACTATTAGGGAAAGTGTTAATAAAGCTAAAAGTCTTCTCATTAATATTTTTATTAAAACGTAAATTAAGTTTTAATAGGACATAAAACTACTTATTTTTTTTTTATAAACTATAATTGCTCAATAAATGAGTTCAAATACATCCCCATATTTTAATTTTCAATCTAAAATTAATTCATTCTTCTGATTGCATTATACCATCTTTCAGGGATAATATCTTGGGCCGCCAACTCATAATCATTTTTTGTGCATGCTAATAACGCTTTAGTTTTCGTTTTATTATCTAAATTAGTCTCATTTGTTAATTCCATCCACCAACGATTGCTTTTTTCGCTTTTGTAAAATATAATTGTTTGATTAGAAAGGGTGACAGAATATTTTAAAAAACCGTTATTAATGTTAATTGGATGTTCATCAAACCTATAATGAAATCCTTCTATAAAATACCAAACTATCTGTGCTGCCAACTGATCCATCATTGGTGTTGAAGGGAGTTCATATAATCCAATAAAACCTACACGATCGCTGATTCCAGCATATCTGCTTAATGCACAAATTGACCTTGAATCTATTCCATTAGGTTGACCTTTAAGTGGATCGGCAATAGCATCCCATGACAAGCATTTCATATCAAATCCAACAATGTCAGCATCTCTAAAAATGGGTTCAACCAAATGAAGATGATCTAAAACTTGTCCCAATCTAATTCCCTCAAAATATAATTTATCCATTAAGTCTTTTTCCTCTACAGCACAATAGTAATTTTGATACCCCAAATTGCTGTAGTTATTTAAAACATTCGGTTTTTCCATGATGATTTTACTCATGTATGAACGACCAGAAATTAGTTCATCTTCTTGTGAAAAATCAAAAGATCTATCAACAGAAACCATATTTACAAGCTCTTTGAATTCTTGGAAAACTTGATATAACGGGAAAATAAGGTCGTGACTACCTCCTATAAAAACAGGAACTATATTCATTTGCTTTAAATGAAATCCGATTTCTTTTATTGCAAAATAGGTGTCTTTGACTTTTTCTCCGTTTGATAAATCACCTAAATCCGCGATCTTCAGTTTCCAGTTTCCAGGATATAATTCATAAAATTCTCTGCGAAATTGATTTACATCATATTGTGGATTTACAAAAAAACTGTTACGCTGTTCAACTAGACCAATAATTGCTATTTGAAGCCCTTTTAATTCTGGTAAACCTGATTCTTCAGTATGAATATCAATATTTTTCCCAATGACTTGCTTAGGTAACATAGAAAGTCCTAAAATGGCTTCTTTATTTACGGGAAGCAACAACTCTAGGCTCATTTTTTCTTTGGTGATTTATTTTTTTTCCTTGCTTTACTAGAAGCCCCTAGATATTTTTCAGCTTCTGCCAATGTGATTTTTGTCGCATCGACTTCTTTTCCAATTACTACTTTTTTCTTTCCTTGAATTATCTGGTGTCTCCCCCAGCGTGCTTTTTCTACGCGAATTCCTGCCTCACTCCAATCATGGACTAATTTATCTTTTTCCTTTTGGATTTTCTCTTCGATTAAATCTACAATATCTGAATCTTTCAAATTATCAAAATCATATTTCTTATTTACATTAATAAATAAACCACTCCATTTCAAAAACGGACCAAAACGACCTATACCCTTGGTAACTGGAAGTTCGTTGAATGTGTATATCGGAGCATCTGCTTTTAACTTTTTATCTATCAAATCAATTGCAGTATCTAAATTAACCTCAGAAGGTATAATCTCTTTTGGCAAAGAAACAAAAATCCCTTTATGCTTAATGTATGGTCCAAATCGTCCATTATTTATTATTACCTCTTCTTCTTGATAAGTACCAATGGTTTTAGGCATTTCAAAAAGTTGCATAACCTGCTCAAAGGTGATACTCTCTAACTGTTGATTAGGACTTAAACTTGCATATATAGGCTTTTCTTCTTCTTCAGGATCACCAATCTGAGCTATTGGACCAAATTTGCCTAATCTTACTTTTACTGGTCTGCCAGAACTCGGATCAACTCCTAAAACACGTTCTCCAGATTCACGCTGTGCATTTTCTTTAACATATTCCACTGTATTGTGGAATTTCTCATAAAAACCTTTGAGCATTTCTGTCCAGTCTTTACCACCATTTGCTATATCATCAAAATTTTGCTCTACTTGCGCAGTAAAATTTAAATCTAAAATAGTTTTGAAATTTTCAACTAAAAAGTCATTAACAATCATTCCAATGTCGGTAGGTATTAATTTTCCTTTATCATTACCAATCATTTCCGAACGTTTTTCAATTTTGATAATCTGATCTTTAAGTATTAGTTGATCATAAGATCTGCTCTCTCCATCAGAATTGCCTTTTTCAACATATTTTCGATTTTGAATCGTAGAAATAGTAGGAGCGTAAGTAGAGGGTCTTCCTATCCCAAGCTCTTCCATTTTTTTAACCAATGAAGCTTCCGAAAAACGAAAAGGGGGACGAGAAAAACGTTCTGTAGCAATCATTTGGTTTAATAAAACCCTGTCACCTGTCTTTACCTTTGGTAAAATTGTATTTTCTTCATCTACTTCATCATCTGTTCCTTCCATGTAAATTTTAAGAAAACCATCAAAAGTTACTACTTCTCCTTTAGCTTTAAAATAATTTTGATGTTTGTCAGCTTGAATGTAAATCTGTGTTCTTTCCAGAGCAGCATCCTTCATTTGCGAAGCTAAAGTTCTTCTCCAAATAAGTTCATAAAGCCTTGATTGATCATGATCTACATCAATACTTTTATTTAAAAAGTTCGTAGGTCGAATGGCTTCATGCGCTTCTTGAGCTCCCTTATTTTTTGTTATAAAATTCCGATTCTGAACATATTCCTCCCCATAAACTGATAATATTTGAGTATTTATATTTCTAAGAGCTTCATCAGATAAGTTGACACTATCTGTTCTCATATAAGTTATATAACCTGCTTCATATAGTCTTTGAGCAACATTCATTGTCTTAGAAACAGAAAAATATAACTTTCTCGATGCTTCTTGCTGTAAAGTAGAAGTTGTAAAAGGAGGGGGAGGGCTCTTCTTCCCAGGTTTCTTTTTAACTTCACTCACCTTAAACTCAGTCGAGACATTTTGTTCTAAAAATGCTAATGCTTGTTTTTTTGATGAAAATAATTTATCTACTTGGGATGGTATTACTTTATTGCTTTTAGTTCGAAAGATTGCTTGGGTCCTAAAACTAGGTTCAGGTGAAAAATTTCTTATTTCACGTTCTCGTTCCACAATAATTCTAACCGCAACAGATTGAACTCTTCCTGCCGACAATCCTCCTTTTACTTTACGCCAAAGTACTGGAGACAACTCATAGCCTACGAGTCGATCTAAAATTCTTCTGGCTTGTTGAGCATTGACCAAATTGAAATCAATTCCCCTGGGTTTTTCTATTGCTTTTTGAATCGCATTTTGAGTTATTTCAGAAAAAACAATTCGTTTAGAATTAGTTTTTGAAAGATTTAAAGTATTTGCTAAATGCCATGCAATTGCTTCTCCTTCTCGGTCTTCATCACTAGCTAACCAAACTGTTTCGGCTTTTTTAGCTAAGCTTTTTAGCTCGCTGACGAGTTTTTTCTTATCACTACTAACAATATATTTAGCAGAAAAATCACCTGAAACATCCACTCCTAGCTCTTTTGCTGGAAGATCTGCGATATGCCCATAACTGGAAGCAACTTTAAAACCCTCTCCTAAAAACTTCTCAATAGTTTTTGCTTTTGCAGGAGACTCAACGATTACTAAATTCTTAGCCATTTAATAAATTTTGGTCACAAAAGTAGTTAAGTTTTTTTGGAACTTTCAAATTTTAAAGTTCACTTGTATTAAATGCTTGTGAAATTTATTCTTTATAGCTTAAATAAAAAACCCGTGAAGGCTGACTTGTAAAACAATTATTAGTGAAAATGATTTTTACATTTTGAAGAATTAATTGAAATTTATTTTAAAATCATTAAATTAAATTGAATAACTAAAAAATTATGTAATATCTATTCTATCGAAGTACATTATTTTTGGTAAAAATTATAACTCTGAAAACTTATATTCCCATTTTGAATTGGTTGCCAAATTATAAATTAGAGTATTTTAAAAATGATCTAATTTCTGGTATTACTGTGGCTATAATGCTTATCCCCCAAGGTATGGCTTATGCACTGATTGCTGGTTTACCTCCAATTTATGGTTTATATGCTGCATTAACACCTCAGATTGTATATGCATTTTTAGGCACATCAAAACAACTTGCTGTAGGGCCTGTTGCAATGGATTCACTTCTTGTTGCCGCGGGCCTTGGAGCAATAAGTGTAGTTGGGCCAAGTCAATATATTCAAATGGCATTACTATTAGCTTTACTGATGGGCTTAATTCAGTTTGTTTTGGGTTTACTTAGAATGGGTTTTATTATAGCTTTTTTATCAAAACCTGTAATAAGTGGGTTTACCTCAGCTGCTGCAATAATAATTGGTCTCAATCAAATAAAGCATATTTTAGGAATTTCAATTCCACAAAGCAACAAGATCCATATTTTCATCTCGTTGATAATGAATTCTCAAACTCAAATAAATTTTTATACTCTTGCAATTGGCTTAATAAGTATTTTGCTCTTGATAGGAATAAAAAAATGGAATACTAAAATTCCATCAGCCCTTGTTGTAGTGATTATGAGTATATTTTATGTTAGTTTTATAAATTATGAACAAATGGGCTTAGCCATTGTTGGTAATATCCCTGATGGTCTACCAAATTTTATTTTCCCAGTTTTAGAATGGGATATTATTAAAAGTCTACTTCCAATTTCACTAACTATTGCTTTAGTTGGTTTCATGGAAGCTATTTCCATCGCAAAATCAATTGAAGAAAAAAATAAAACTGACGAAATCAATCCCAACCAGGAACTCATAGCATTGGGTGCATCAAATATAATAGGATCATTTTTTCAATCTTATCCTACATCGGGGGGATTTTCTCGAACAGCTGTGAATAATCAGTCAGGTGCTAAAACTGGTGTATCAGCCTTGATAAGTGCTATTATCGTGGGAGTAATTTTGAGTTTTTTTACGGATTGGTTTTACTATTTACCCAAAGCTGTATTAGGTGCTATTATAATTGTTGCTGTTACAAATCTAATTGATTATAAATATACATTTGGTTTGTACAAAGAAAGAAAAGATGAGTTCTTTGTCCTAATATTTACATTCATAGGTACACTTTTTATAGGTATAACCGAAGGAATTTTATTTGGAATTATTTTATCGCTTTTACTTCTCGTTTATCGAACATCAAAACCACATTATGCTTTTTTAGGTCGAATTGGAACTACGAATTATTTCAAAAATATAGATAGATTTCCAGACGAAGTGGTTTTACGTGATGATCTAATTATATTAAGATTTGATGCACAACTATTTTTTGGAAATATTCAATTTTTCAAGAATCTAGTCTTCGATTCAGTAAATAATAATCACAGAAAAGTAAAAGGTTATATAATAAATGCTAGAACTATTAATTACATAGATAGCACTGCACTAGAGAAACTTACAGAAATAATTATCGAACTTCAAAAAAAAGGGATTCGCGTCATGTTAGTTGGTGCTACTGGACCTACCCGTGATATGATAATAAAAAGTAAATTAATTAAAGTTTTAAAAAAGGGAAATCTATTTATAACTTCAGGGGATGCTACAGACAGTTTTGATGGGTTGAGAAAAAAGTCTCCTTTGCAAAAAAAATTAAGTAGACAAACCAATAAATAAAATTGAAAAAATTTAATAATGATTATTGAACAAATATATACAGGCTGCCTTTCTCAAGGCTCTTATTACATTGAGAGTAATGGTAAAGCAGCAGTAATTGATCCTTTGCGAGAAATTTCACAATACATTGAAAAAGCAAAAAAAAATAATTCAAAAATCAAATATGTTTTTGAGACTCATTTTCATGCAGATTTTGTAAGCGGTCATGTTACCCTAGCCAAGGAAACCGGTGCAACAATAATTTATGGCCCAGAAGCTAAAACAGGTTACAATGCATTAATTGCAAAAGACAATCAAGAGTTCAAAATCGGAGAAATTTCTATAGTTGTTCTCCATACACCTGGCCATACCATGGAAAGCACAACTTATTTACTTCGTGATTCTTCGAATAAGGACATTGCTATTTTCACTGGCGACACTTTATTTTTAGGAGATGTAGGTCGCCCTGACTTGGCTCAAAAAGCTATAAATGTGACTCAAGAAGATCTTGCAGGGATTCTTTTTAATAGCCTGAGAAAAAAAATAATGCCTCTTGCGGATAATGTTCTTGTTTATCCTGCACATGGAGCTGGCTCTGCATGTGGTAAAAATCTTAGCAAGGAAACTGTTGGAACTTTAGGAGAACAAAAAAAGTCCAATTACGCTCTGAGATCAAACATGACAAAAAAGGAATTTATTAAAGAAGTAACAGAAGGACTTCTCCCACCGCCACAATATTTCCCCTTGAATGTAAAAATGAATAAAAATGGTTATGAGGATATTGATAAAGTATTACAAAGTGGAACCACTGCATTAGATCCCGACCTATTTGAAGAAATTGCAAACCAGAGTGGTGCTGTAATTCTAGATGTTAGACATCAAGAGGACTTTGCTAAAGAACATATCCCTCAATCAATTTTTATAGGTATAGATGGAAGTTTTGCCCCATGGGTTGGAGCCATGATTGGTGATGTTACTCAGCCAATACTTCTATTAACACCAAAAGGCAGAGAAAAAGAGACAGTGACTCGACTTGCCCGTGTTGGTTTTGATAATACCCTCGGATACCTAAAGGGTGGACTAGACGCTTGGAAAAAAAGTAAGCGAGATACAGACTTTGTAAATTGTATTGATGCTGAAAATTTTATAGAGTTAAACAAAAAAGAAAATCTGTCTATTTTGGATGTTAGAAAACCCGGAGAATATATTTCTGAAAACTTTCCAACATCCAAAAGCATACCTTTAGATTTCATTAATGAGAATATGAATTTGATTCCAAAAAATTCACCATTTTATATCCATTGCGCTGGTGGGTATAGGAGCATGATAGCTGCATCAATTTTAAAAAGCAGAGGGATTCATAATTTATTTGATGTAAAAGGAGGATTTAGTGCAATTAAAAAAGCTAGTAAAGATTTTTGACTCATACCATAGTCAGCAGTTTTATTATAATTGGTCTAAGAATTGATTTTATCAAAAACTACAATTATCCAATTTCTTTGTTTCAAAAATTAATTTGAAAAATTTCATTTTTATTTAAGACTGACAAAATGGCAATATATTTTGGTTTTTTGTAATTTTACATCTTAATCAGATTTTAAATAACCTTCAAATTTAAATGTCAGTAAAAGAATTACAGCCTTTGAGAAAAAATGCTTTGAAACAAAATAATGCTGAAACTTTAAATTCATTGGCTGAAGACAAAATTTCAAAAAAAGCATATATTGAAAGCTATGGTTGTCAGATGAATTTCTCTGACAGTGAAGTAGTTGCATCTATACTTTCCAAAGATGGGTACACTATTACAGAGTATATCGATCAGGCCTCATTAATTCTTATTAATACATGCTCAATAAGAGAAAAGGCAGAGCAAACAGTTCGTAAGCGTCTTGAATATTTTAATTCCAAAAAAAATGAACATCCTGATAGAACTGTTGGGGTTTTGGGATGTATGGCTGAACGCTTAAAACATAAATTCTTAGAAGAAGAAAAGATTGTTGATCTTGTTGTAGGCCCAGATGCCTATAAAGACATTCCAAACCTATTAAGAGAGGTTGCGAATGATAAAGAAGCTGTAAACGTTCTACTGTCGAAGGAGGAAACTTACGGAGATATCGCTCCAGTGAGGTTAAACTCCAATGGTGTATCTGCTTTTGTGTCTATTACAAGAGGTTGTGATAATATGTGTACATTTTGTGTTGTGCCATTTACCAGAGGTAGAGAGCGCAGTAGAGATCCTAAAAGTATTCTAGCTGAAATTTCTAACCTAGCATCAAAAAATTATAAAGAAATTACCCTGCTTGGGCAAAACGTAGATAGTTATCTATGGTATGGAGGGGGATTGAAAAAAGATTTTAGCAAAGCTTCTGCATTACAACAAAAAACAGCTTTAAGATTTGATGATCTTCTTAGTTTAGTAGCGAAGACAAATCCAAAAGTCAGAATTCGTTTTTCAACTTCCAATCCACAGGATATGTCATTAAGGGTTTTAAAGGTAATGGCTAAATACAATAATATATGTAATTACATTCACCTTCCTGTACAGTCTGGAAGTAATGTAATTTTAAAAAAAATGAATCGAAAACACACAAAAGAAGAATATTTTCAGCTGATTGATAATATAAGGTCAATAATTCCTGACTGTGGAATATCTCACGATATGATCGCCGGTTTCCCTAGTGAAACAGATCAGGATCATCAAGATACTTTAGATTTAATGGACTACGTAAAATATGATTTTGGTTTCATGTTTGCTTACTCTGAGCGTCCTGGAACACTAGCAGCAAAAAAAATTATTGACGATGTGCCTGATGCTGTAAAAAAGAAAAGGCTAAATGAAATTATTCAAAAACAACAGGAACATAGTCATTATAGAACTGAAAAATATGTTGGAAAAACCGTCTGTGTTTTAATTGAAAAAACTTCAAAGCGATCTGGAGATTATTGGAGTGGAAGAACTTCTCAAAATACTGTAGCAGTTTTTCCTAAAAAAAACTATCAAATGGGAGATTTTGTAGATGTTAAAATTACGAGTTGTACCTCTGCAACTCTTATTGGAGTCGCAATTCAATTATCAAAGAGCATTTAAATATGGATTCATTACAGAGTATAAAACAACGTTTTGGTATTATAGGAAATAATTTAGGGTTAAATAGAGCGCTAGAAAAAAGTCTCAGAGTTTCAAATACGGATATATCTGTATTAGTTATTGGAGAGAGTGGTGTAGGAAAAGAAAGTATTCCTAAAATTATTCACCAATATTCCCATAGAAAACATAATAAATACATTGCCGTTAACTGTGGAGCTATTCCAGAAGGAACAATTGATAGCGAGCTCTTCGGACACGAAAAAGGTGCTTTTACAGGTGCAACCCAAACACGTGGAGGTTATTTTGAAGTTGCTGATGGAGGAACTATTTTTTTAGATGAGGTGGGTGAATTACCCTTGCAAACTCAGGTCCGTCTTTTACGAGTTTTAGAAAGTGGTGAATTTATCAAGGTAGGATCTTCGAAAGTTCAAAAGACTAATGTCAGAATTGTTGCGGCTACAAATGTTAATATAATTGATGCAATTGATAAAGGAAAATTTAGAGAAGATTTATACTATCGTTTAAGTACAGTTGACATAGCTCTTCCTCCTCTTAGAGAAAGGAAAGAAGATATTGTGTTGTTATTTCGAAAATTTGCATCTGATTTTGCACAAAAATATCATATGCCCCCCATCCAGTTGGATGAAAATGCTCGAGAACTATTAGCTGATTATCGCTGGAGTGGAAATATTCGACAATTACGCAATGTAGCTGAACAAATATCGGTGTTAGAGAAAGAAAGAAAAATTAATGCTGCTAGAATTCGTAGTTATCTTCCTAACCGAGAATCACAACTTCCTGCTTTAGTAAATAGAAAAAGTAGTGAAAGTGATTTTGCATCAGAAAGAGAAATTCTATATAAAGTTCTTTTTGATATGAAAAGTGATCTCAACGATTTGAAAAAGGTGACATTAGATTTAATAAAAAACAGTTCTGAAAGTGAAATAGCTGAAAAGAATCAAAACCTGATCGAGAAAATCTATGGTAAAGAATCTTATGATCAAGAAAAAACTAATATTGATCCAGTGTCGTTAGACTCGGACTTACCAGACATATCAAAAACGAAATCAGAAGACAAATACGATTATGTTGAAACTATTGAAGAAGAAGAACCACTTTCTTTACACGAAAAAGAACTTGAAATGATCAAGCAAGCTTTATTAAGATGTAAAGGAAAGCGTAAATTAGCAGCAAAGGAATTGGGTATTTCAGAAAGAACCCTTTATAGAAAAATTAAACAATTTGATCTCAATGATATCGAATCTTAACAAAATACTTTTAATCTTTTTTTTATTAATTAATACCCAAAGTTGTGGTATCTACTCATTTACAGGTGCATCTATCCCCCCTGGCGTTACAACTTTTCAAGTTAATTTTTTTGAGAATCTTGCCGGTAATCGTCCTGGATCTACAGTAGAACCAGGTTTAGACAATGATTTTACAAATGCCCTGCAAGATATTATTATTAATCAAACTAACTTAAACTTAGTAAGTGAGGGTGGAGAATTAATTTACGAAGGGGAAATAACAAAGTACAGCGTCACTCCAATGGCTGCAACAGCAGAAATTACAGCAGCACAAAATCGTCTTGAGATGTCAGTTGATTTCAGATTTTTTAATATTAAAAAAGAAGATGATGATTTTGAAAAAAAATATTCTTTTTTTTATGATTTCCCTGCAGAATTACAAGTTTATGACGTAATTGATTCTGCACACAAGGAAATTTTTGATCGAATTACGCAAGATATCTTTAATGACACACTAGCAAAATGGTAGTTGATAATGCAAGTTCATTGTTTAAATTGTTGAATCAGTTTGATCCTCACAATCCTAAACATTTAGATATTTTAGAAGAATTAATAGAAAAATATCCAAATTTTCATTTAATCAAAGCTTATTATCTTAAAGCTGTTCAGAAATTAAAGCCTGAAAATTTTGATAAAACACTTTCATATACCTCAATATCAACATATGAAAGAGAAATACTTTATGAATTCATAGAAACCCCCTTTAATAATAAATCAACTCATTTAAATTCTCAAACTCAAGAAGATATTTTTGATAAACAAAAAAACCTAAAGGAAGATGAGGAAACTTCTGATATTGAAAATTCTGGAAAAGTTCCTGAGACATTGGCATTTTCAGATTGGGTAACTTACCTCAGAAAACACAAAGAGCAAAAAAAGAGTTCAAGTATTGATGATAAATTTGACTTGGTAGATTCATTTTTATCTAAAAAAGAAAAAAAATTAGATCCTCAAATACCATATACAAATGAGGATTTAAGTGAAAAAAGCTGGATTGCCACTGATGAATTAATGACCGAAACTTTAGCAAAGGTATTTGTCAAACAAAAAAAATACGATAAAGCTCTAGAAGCCTATCAAATATTAGGTTTGAAATATCCAGAAAAAAACAGTTTCTTTGCACTTCGAATAAAAGAAATAAAAAAATCACAAAAACTGAAAGACTAATACAATGAGTACATTTTCAATATTTATAGGACTTATAATTCTCGTATGCTTCTTACTAGTTTTGGTAGTAATGGTTCAAAACCCCAAGGGCGGTGGGCTTTCCTCTTCCTTCGGCGGGGGGACACAACAAGTAGGAGGTGTTCAAAAAACATCAGACTTTTTAGACAGAAGTACGTGGATATTAGCAACATTATTGCTTACGCTAATATTGATTTCAAATGCTACTCTATCATCTAACGACGAATCTCTTGATTCTAAACTAATTGAAGATGGCTCAATCGAACAATCTATTCAAGAAACAACTGAGCAAACTTTTGATGAAATTCCAGAAATTCCAGAAGTCCCACAAGAAGATAAATAGTTTTTC
Organism: uncultured Bacteroidota bacterium; assembly: GCA_902517245.1. Lineage (GTDB taxonomy): Bacteria > Bacteroidota > Bacteroidia > Flavobacteriales > Flavobacteriaceae > MS024-2A. The sequence continues at coordinate 24,908 of CABYBK010000003.1, forward strand.
GTTCGTAGCCTAAGCTGACAGGCTGACATTTTTTGTACCAAATTGACAGTAAAAATATGGTTGGCATAATTTCTGAAAACTAAAAAATAAATTTAAATAATGAGCAAATTAAGTATTAAACCTCTGGCAGATAGAGTTCTTGTTGAACCTGCTGCCGCAGAAACAAAGACCTCATCTGGAATTATAATTCCAGACAGTGCAAAAGAAAAACCCCAAAAAGGCACAATAGTAGCAGTTGGTTCAGGTACTAAGGAAAACCCTATAACAGTTAGTGTAGGAGACAGTGTTCTATATGGGAAATATGCTGGTACTGAATTAAACCATGATGGCAAAGATTACCTAATTATGAAAGAGAGCGATATCCTCGCAATCGTATAACAGAAAAAAAACATATTAAAATGGCAAAAAAAATAGAATTTGATCTAGAAGCAAGAGATGGTATCAAACGTGGTGTTGATGCCCTTGCAAACGCTGTAAAAGTAACATTAGGTCCTAAAGGGCGAAACGTTATTATAGGAAAATCCTTTGGAGCTCCACAGGTCACAAAAGACGGAGTTACCGTAGCAAAGGAAATCGAACTTGAAGACGCACTTGAAAACATGGGAGCACAAATGGTAAAAGAAGTTGCATCCAAAACAAACGATCTCGCTGGTGATGGAACAACAACCGCCACTATCTTAGCTCAATCGATAGTGAAAGAAGGTTTAAAAAATGTTGCTGCTGGAGCAAATCCTTTAGATCTAAAAAAAGGCATTGATAAAGCAGTTGAAGCTATAGTTGCTTCTTTAGAAAAACAATCTGCTGCTGTTGGCGACTCATCAGAAAAAATACATCAAGTAGCAAGTATATCTGCAAATAATGATTCAACTATTGGCGGGTTAATCACTGAAGCTTTTGAAAAAGTAGGAAAGGAAGGTGTAATTACTGTCGAAGAAGCCAAAGGAACTGATACTTATGTTGATGTTGTCGAAGGAATGCAATTTGACAGAGGATATCTTTCACCGTATTTTGTAACTGACTCAGAAAAAATGTTATCTGACCTGGAATCTCCCTACATACTTCTTTATGACAAGAAAATATCCACTATGAAAGATTTACTCCCTATTCTCGAACCAGTTTCTCAATCGGGTAAACCTCTTTTGGTTATTGCTGAAGATGTTGATGGAGAAGCGCTGGCGACACTGGTCGTAAATAAACTCCGTGGAGCACTAAAAATTGCAGCGGTAAAAGCACCTGGTTTTGGTGATCGCAGAAAAGCAATGCTAGAAGATTTAGCTATCCTTACCGGAGGGACTGTAATCTCTGAAGAAAGAGGATTTACATTGGAAAATACAACTCTGGAAATGTTAGGTACTGCAGAAAGTGTATCTATTGATAAGGACAATACCACTGTTGTAAATGGTAGTGGAAGTTCCGACGACATCAAAGCACGTGTTAACCAGATCAAATCTCAGATTGAAACAACCACTTCAGACTATGACAAAGAAAAGCTTCAAGAGCGATTGGCAAAACTTTCTGGTGGTGTCGCTGTTCTTTACGTAGGAGCTCCCTCTGAAGTAGAAATGAAAGAGAAAAAAGACCGTGTAGATGATGCTCTTCATGCAACTCGAGCTGCAGTTGAGGAAGGTATCGTCGCTGGTGGTGGAGTTGCTCTTTTAAATGCTAAAAATGTTTTATCTAAGATAAAAGCTGAAAACGCTGATGAAACTACTGGAATACAAATAATAAGTAAGGCTGTAGAAGCTCCATTGAGAATTATTGTTGAAAATTCTGGTGGAGAAGGGTCTGTTGTTATTTCAAAAGTTTCTGAAGGAAATAATAATTTCGGTTATAATGCTAAGGATGGTTCTTACGTTGATATGCTAAAAGAAGGAATCATTGATCCCAAAAAAGTAACTCGTGTAGCATTAGAAAATGCTGCCTCAGTCGCTGGAATGATATTAACTACAGAATGCGCATTGATAGACATCAAAGAAGATGCTCCTCCAGCAGCTCCACCAATGGGTGGAGGTATGCCAGGAATGATGTAAAATTTCTAGATGATAAAAAAAGACTCCCTTAGGAGTCTTTTTTTTATTCAATAGTTCTCCTGTAAATACAGCACACTGGAAGCTGATTGTAAACCTCTTCTTTGGCCTTAGCCAAAGAAGTATCATGTCCTATTAATGCTATTTTATTATGTACATTTTGAAGAGTAACTTTATTGGGGTCATATAATATTGAAATCATATTTGAGGGAATATCCCAACTTGCACTTTTAACACCTTTTAGACTAAGTGCTGATTTTTCAATACGTTTTTTACACATCTCACAATTTCCGCTAACCTCAAAAGTTGATTTTTCAATCTTTTTATTTTGAGAATTAATTGATAATGGTACAATCAATATAAAGAGTAAAATAATTTTTTTCAAAGCTTTCAATTTTTTTATTAATGTAATTAAAAATTCCAACGTAATCCAATATAAAACATTCTTCCAAAGATTGGTGCAAAAATTTGGGCACTGTCAAAATTTATACCAAAGGGATCATCAGCGCCTATAATAGGGTTGAGCTGTTTAAAATCTCCAAGGTTTTCAACTCCCGCATATAGCTCAAAGGCTTCTGTAAAGGCTCTTGTTAATTGACTATTCCACAATCCATAAGCCCTGGAATAACTGTCCAATAAATCTCTTTCCGTACTTACTAATCGTTGTCGTCCCAGAGCGTGATAAGTCAGATCCCAACGCCATTGAGCTTCTTTGATATTTCTTCTAGACTCCCATCCTAAGTTTGCAAAAAATCTATTTTGTGCTTGTAATGGTTTTTGTAAAAATCCTGAATTATATGTAGTTTTAACATCATAATTTTTATATGCCAAACGAAGATTAATTGCTTCAGAGGGATTATAATCAAAAGATATCTGAAAACTATTTGCGCGGCTTAAACCCTTCAAATTGTAAAATGAAATTTCGCCTTCTGATTCCCAATCTACTACTACTTGATCAGTAAAGCTTGTAATATAGTAGTCTGTGGTAATATTTGCACCCCCACCGAAAAGATTAAAAATTTGACTTATACTTAATCCGTAATTCCAAGCTCTTTCTGGGTTTAATCCATAAATTAAACCACCACTGTCTAAAATATTGATTCTACGATTCGTTCCAAAAAGAGTTTGGTTTTCTGCAAAAATATTAGCTGCTTTTCGTCCACTTCCAATTGAAAATCTAATAATAGTATTTTTTTGAGGGAGGTACCTCAAGTTCAAACGAGGAGTTATAAAAGTTCCCAAGCGATTATGGATATCAAAACGGACTCCTCCAAGAAGAGTAAAATTCTCCAAGCTGTCATAACTATACTCAAAAAAGCTTCCTACTGAATGATCATCTCTATTGAAATAAAAAGTATCTACTGTTTCCTGATAACGATCATAAGAAAAATTTATTCCTGCTTTAAATTTGTTTTTTGTATTTCCGATAATAGAATTAAATAATAGATTAGTGTAAACACTTTCATGATTGATATCATATACTCTAAAGCCGTAAAAAGCTTCTTGCTTATGGTTACTATAAGCAGACTGAAAACCAAAACTCTGGTAAGAAAGCTCAGGAAAAACATATCCTATTTTTATAGAAGCATCAAGCCTTTGAGTATTTATCTCACTTCCCCAAAGGCGGTTTTGTTTTCTATCCAGATCAGAATTAAACCCCAAAGCACCAACTTGTTTCTTATCATTCATAAATCTGATAGTGCCAAAACTTACCCATCCTTTTTCAGTGTCAGTATATTGCCATCGATTTAAAATATTTATTTGCTTTGCGAGTGGAACGTCTAAAAAATTATCTTCATTTCCATCAATCTCCTGATTACGCCTGTTCCCATGCAAAAATAGACCGCTACTCCATTTATCATTAATCTTCCAATTTCCTTGTAAATTTAATTCTTGTCTGCCATTAGCAGAATTGTAAAGGTTAACAAATAGTGGCACATCATAAAAAGGCTTTTTAATTTCAGTATTGATTTGGCCTGCTATACTTTCAAAACCATTTACAACACTTCCTGTGCCTTTTGTAATCTGAATACTTTCTATCCAAGTCCCAGGTGTAAATGACAATCCATAAGCTTGAGAAGCTCCACGAACCATTGGAATATTTTCTTCTGTTATAAGTAAATAAGGGCTCTTTAGACCTAACATCCGGATTTGTTTTGTTCCCGTTAATGCATCAGAAAAGTTGACATCTATAGATGGATTAGTCTCAAAACTCTCCGAAAGATTACAACAGGCTGCCTTCAATAATTCAGCACTGTTAACATTTATAATATTTTGAGCATCAAAATAAGATTTTTGTATTGTTTTTCGTCTTTGAGTAACGGTTATTTCATCTAACGATTCTGTATTAGTTTCGTCCAAAAACTTAATAAAAAATTGATTTTCTTTCACACTTATGGTATCGGATTTATAACCTATATAACTGAAAATGATTTTTTTATCTGGACCTAGAAATGGGAGAGAAAATTTACCTTCTTCATCTGTTATTGTTCCCGTGTTTGTATTTAACCAAAAAATGTTAGCCCCTATTAATGGAATAGTTTCATTCCCATTCTTTGCAAGTAGCCTTCCTTTGAGGTTGTCTTGAGAATACAGATTTATTACCAAAAGAGTTAGTAGAAATAATAAAATATTTTTTTTCATTGATTTTTTTATTTTTTATGTTCAAGTATTGCTGTTTAATTAGAGTTGAAATACTTAGTCATAAAAAATAAAAGACCCTTGAAATAAGAAAATTTTATCAGATTTGGGTGGGGGAGGTTTCCATTTTGAAAAACCTTTTGAAACTAAACTGAGTCTTAAATCCGAAGTATAAACTGAAGTAAAAGTAATGGTTTTTAAAATTGTTGTTTCATGAAAAACTTCTAAATCTGTTATTTGAGGTTTGTGATTTTGAAAGAGAACTGTACTATCATTGCAACATGATTTTTTTGAAATTTTTGTTTCTAAACAAGCTTTATGATTTTTTTGTTTTTCCACATAGCAATTAGCCTCACTATATGCAAAAGTAACTTCGGCTATTTGTTCCCCACAATAATGAATATTTAATGCATAACTTACCTTGGTTCCTAACATAAGGAACGAAAGTATCAAACTCATTAATTGTTTAATGTTCATTGTGTAAAGTTACTATTTTAAAAATTATACCTTATTAAAAGTATAATTGACATGCTCAACATAATCCCATTTTCAATTAATGTAGCTTCTGTCATTGGAAGTTTTAAAGCTGTTCCTAAACAAGCGCATTCAATATCACTTCCAATAATCAAGGTGCGAATGACTCCATATGTTGTAAAAGATAAAACCCCAATTGTGATTAATAGGAAGAGTTCCAACTTCCAGTCAAGAATAAAAGCAATGCCCATAATAGTTTCAAGAAATGGGTATATTTTAGCATAGCCAGGGATTCTTTTTGCCAGTGGGTCATAGCGCTTGAACGAATCTGGAAAACCTTTGTAATCTAAAAATTTAAAAAAACTAAATAGAATAAAAAATAGCCCCATAAAAATTTGCATACTTCTTTCTAGACTCAAGTCTATTTTATAGGAAATAAAAAGTGTCCCTATTATTAGATATATGAAAATTATTAAGAGTGGTGTTAATTGTTTGAATTTAGAAGTACCAATCTTTGCTGAATCAGAAACCATTTTTTGGATATTATATTTAGGGCCTAAGAGAGTTGAAATTTCGCTAGTGGAAAATTTTTTTTTAGATTGGATTTCCATTAATCCTGTTTCTAAAGAAACCCTAACTTCATTGACTTCTGCTTCAGACTTTATTGTTTCTCTAACTGATTTCGCACATCCTAAACATGTCATTCCATAAACATAAAATCGATTTTTCATGTTATAAAATTAACACTATCTCGCTGTAAATTTGTTATAATAAAATTAATTATTGTTGAAAAAATAAAACATGTCTTAAACTTAAGCTAGTAATTGAGAGATTGTTTACTTTAGCATGATTATGTTAAAAGGTTCTGAATCAAAGTTTTTGGCAGAGATCAAAACGATTTTGTGTACATCAGACAAAAACGTGTTGAGGGGTTTAAATAATTGTTGTTCATATCTGAGAAAAACCTTTGACCATTTTGATTGGGTGGGCTTCTATTTTTCTGATTTTTCAACTAAAACCCTTAATCTTCTGGCTTATTCAGGTGCTTCTACAAATCATACTTCAATTCCTTTTGGAAAGGGGATTTGTGGTCAAGTAGCTCTTTCAAATAAAAACTTTCTAGTTCCAAATGTACAAGAACAGGATAATTATATTGCTTGTAGTCTTGATGTTAATTCTGAAATTGTTGTTCCATTGTTTGTTAATGGAAAGAATATTGGTCAAATTGATGTTGATTCTCATAAAATAAATGCCTTTTCCAATAAAGACGAGCTTTTCCTTGAAGCTTGTTGTAATTTAATTTCAAAAATATATGGTCAATCACTTTTAAGCCTATAATTTATTATGCAATCAAAAAAAATTACTTCTGCGTTAATTTCGGTATTTGACAAAACAGGATTAGAACCTTTGATCAAATCATTGGCCAATAAAGGAGTTTCATTGTATTCTACAGGTGGCACAGAAAAATTTATCCGTGAATTAGGTTGTAATGTCAATGCTGTTGAAAACTTAACCGGTTACCCCTCAATTCTAGGAGGTCGTGTTAAAACTCTTCATCCTAAAGTATTTGGGGGAATACTAAATCGATCAGAAATTAGTTCAGATCAAAATGAGCTCAAAACTTATGAAATCCCTGCATTTGATTTGGTAATTGTAGACCTTTATCCCTTTGAAAAAACGATTGCAAGCAAAGCTTCTGAAAGTGAAATTATAGAAAAAATAGATATAGGAGGAATCGCACTTATTCGAGCAGCAGCAAAAAATTTTAAAGACGTATTTTGTATATCAGATAAAGAAGACTACGAAAGTTTTATCAAGTTATATAATGAATCTAACGGATCCCCTTCTCTTGAAGATCGAAAATTATTTGCAATAAAAGCATTTAACATCTCTTCTCATTATGACGCTACAATTTTCAATCATTTTAATAATTCTAAAAGTTCTTTAAAATTAAGTGTACTTGAATCAAAAGCACTTCGATATGGAGAAAATCCCCACCAAGAAGGCTATTTTTTCGGACCACTTTCAGAATTGTTAGAACATGTTCATGGAAAAGAGATTTCTTATAACAATTTGTTGGATATCGATGCTGCGGTGAATTTAATGTTTGAATTCTATGATGGTGACCCTGCTTTCGGCATATTGAAGCATAACAATGCTTGTGGTTTTGCCGTTCGTAAATTATTAGTTGATGCTTACCGTGATGCATTGGCTGGAGATCCTATTTCAGCTTTTGGCGGTGTCCTCATTAGCAATAAAGTAATTGATTTTGAAACTGCATCCGAAATAAATGAGCTGTTCTGCGAAGTTGTAATTGCTCCTAATTATGATTCAAAAGCACTTGATATCCTAAAAAGAAAAAAGAATCGTATTATTTTAATTCAAAAGGAAAATAAATTACCAAAAGACAGTTATCGTAGCTGTCTAAATGGATTTTTATTTCAAGATCGAGACTTTATAACTGATAAAGAAAGTAATTTAACTACGGCTACTAAAGTGGCCCCAAGTCCACAAGAAATAAAAGATCTTTTATTTGCTTCTAAAATATGTAAACATACTAAATCTAACACTATTGTTATCTCCAAGAATCAACAGCTTCTTGCCTCAGGAACTGGTCAAACATCTCGTGTTGACGCATTAAATCAAGCGGTAAACAAAGCACAGAAATTTGGTTTTGAATTAAAAAATTCAGTAATGGCTAGTGATGCATTTTTTCCCTTCCCAGATTGTGTAGAAATTGCAAATAAACATGGTATAAATGCAGTAATTCAACCTGGGGGGTCAATTAAAGATTCTCTTTCAATTCAGTTTTGTGATGCAAATGGAATGCGAATGGTTTTAACAGGAACACGTCACTTTAAACATTAATTGTTAATTTTGCTAATATTTAATAATTAAAATGGGACTCTTTACTGAAGAAATAGCCATTGACTTAGGCACTGCAAACACACTTATTATTCATAATGATAAAGTTGTTGTTAATAGTCCTTCAATAGTGGCAATAGATAGGACAACAAATAAAGTTATTGCCATAGGCCAAGAAGCCAGTATGATGCAAGGTAAAACTCATGAAAATATCCGAACTGTTCGCCCGCTAAAAGATGGAGTTATCGCTGACTTTAATGCATCTGAACAGATGATTAATCGTTTGATTAAAAGTATCCCTGCATTACACCGCAGATTCTTTTCACCGTCACTCCGAATGGTTATCTGTATTCCTTCAGGAATTACGGAAGTAGAAATGAGGGCTGTTAAAGAATCTGCCGAACGAGTGAATGGAAAAGAGGTTTATCTCATTCATGAACCAATGGCCGCAGCAATTGGGATTGGAATTGATATAATGCAGCCTAAAGGAAACATGATTGTTGATATTGGTGGTGGAACTACAGAAATTGCTGTAATAGCTCTTTCAGGTATTGTTTGTGATAAGTCTATTAAAATTGCAGGTGACGTGTTTACTAGTGACATTATTAATTATATGCGAAGTAAACATAATCTTTACATTGGTGATCGTACAGCAGAGAAAATCAAGATTCTTGTTGGAAGTGTTGTAGAAGATCTTGAAAACCCACCAGATGATATGTCAGTCCAAGGAAGAGATTTAATGTCTGGTAAACCTAAACAAGTAATGATTGCTCACTCTGAAGTTGCTAAAGCTTTGGATAAATCAGTTATTCGTATCGAAGATGCAATAATGGAGGCTCTTTCTCAAACGCCTCCAGAACTTTCAGCAGATATTTATAATACTGGGATTTATTTAGCTGGAGGAGGAGCCCTCCTAAGAGGATTAGACAAAAGACTTTCCCAAAAAACAGATTTGCCAATCTATGTTGCTGAGGATCCTCTCCAAGCAGTTGTTCGTGGTACAGGAATCGCCTTAAAAAACACTGAAAGATTCAAGACCGTTTTAATAAAATAATCTGGTATGCAGCGAATTGTAGAAGCGCTCGTACGGTTTAGAAATCCTATATCATATCTTGTTCTTTTAGGGCTTTCAATAACGTTTTTAAATGGTAGAAGCAGTTTTCACCAAAATCATTTGGAAAATTATAGCTTATATTTTTCTCAGAGCATTTATAGTTTTAGTCATCACATAGAAAATTATTTTAATCTTAAAAAGATAAATGAACGACTACTTAAAGAAAATAAAATTCTTATAGATCTTCAGCTCAAATCAAATGAACTAAAACTTTATCCAAGCAATCAAAAATCAAAGAAAAGATTCCCATTTAAAGTCATAACTGCTAACGTAATTAAAAATAGCTTCCTTAACCAAAGGAATTTTCTAATAATTGATAAAGGTTCTAAAGACGGAATAGTTTCAGAAATGGGTGTTATTTCAGATCATGGAATTATTGGTATTATAAAGTCTGTTTCTGAGCACTACTCTACTGTGATATCTGTTCTAAATCAAAATCTAAAAATAAATGTCCGCCTTAAAAATAGCTCAGCATTTGGATCTCTATCATGGAAAGGGACAAATCCTATCGATTTTCAGGTTGATGATGTAGTTGTCAATAGTTCTCTTATAAATGGAGATACAATATTAACTGGAGGAATGTCATCTTATTTTCCATTAGGTATTCCTTTAGGTAAAATCACATCCTACAATAGAGATACTAGAAGTGGGTATTATAAAATAAATACGTCACTTTTTGAAGATCCTTCCCAAGTATATCATGTATACGTTATTGAAAACAAGGATATTGAAGAAATAAATAAATTAAAAAAAGAAATAAAATAATGAATAGAGGTACAATCACTTTGATTTTTTCATTTGTTTTTCTTGTTTTAGTTCAGGTAATGGTTTTTAATAATATTTCATTATTTGGTTATGTTAACCCAATGATCTACTTACTTTTTTTAGTAATATATAGATTTGACAATGATCAAACCTTACTAATTTTCTTGTCTTTTATCCTTGGTTTCTTTATTGACTTTTTATCACAATCCGGAGGAGCGCATATGATCGCATCATTAACTATTGGATTCTTAAGGCCCTTAATTATAAGATACTCTTTTGGTGTAACCTCTGAAATTCCATCTACCTTCCAAAACGATTCAAGAATAAAAAATAAATATCTTTTCTTGACAATTTTCATTTTAATACATCACCTAATTTATTTTACTATCGTTTATTTTAGCTGGAATGCAACATATCTTATTTTAAAGAATACACTTCTTACGTCAGTATTTTCATTAATTTTAATTTCATTATTATCTCGTTTTTATAAGAAATTGAATGATACGTAAAATCATCTTATTAGCATTTACAGTTGCAAGCTCATTAATTTTTATCTTTCAGTTGATGGCTTTACAGTTATTTAATTCAGACTATTCCGAACGTTCTTTAAATAATGCTATAGAAAAGCGTCCTATTTACCCTACAAGAGGTTTAATCTTCGATAGGAATGGAACACTTTGGGTTGCAAATAAACCAGTATATGATCTTATGGTTGTTCCAGAGAATTTAAATCTTTTTGATACCCTTGAATTGATCTCAGGATTAAATATTTCTAAAGAAAAACTCATAAATCAAATAAAAAATGCTGAAAATTTTTCTCGAAAACTTCCCTCAGTCGTAATAAGGCAATTATCTATGACAGAGGCCGCAAAACTTCAAGAAAAAATGTGGAAATTTCCTGGCTTCTACTTTCAAAAAAAAACTACTCGAGATTATATCTTGCCAATAGGATCAAATGTTCTAGGTTATACAAGTGAAAGTAACGAATATGAGATAAAACCTTCATCTTACAGACTGTCCCAAATAGAAAAAACTAAGCTCATAGAAGTTAACAAAGTAATCAATGATAATTATTATTCTTATTCCAGTGAAGAAAAAGATTCGTTAAATAAAATAAACTCAAATTCAGAATTAACATATCCACCAATAAATGAATTACTTGAAAATTATGACCTTGGAGAGATGATAGGCAGGCAAGGAATCGAAAAAACATATGAAAAAAAATTACGTGGGAGAAAGGGAATTGAATTTTTTCAAAAAGACCGGTTTAATAGAATAATTGGTCCTTATGATGAAGGGAAATTTGATTTAGTTCCTAAAGCTCCTGAAAATCTTACCTTAACTATAGATGCTATACTTCAAGGATATGGAGAATCACTTATGATTAATAAAAGAGGGGGTATAGTTGCCATAGAGCCACAAAGTGGAGAAGTTTTAGCATTAGTAACTGCTCCTAGCTACAATCCAAATATCCTAGTTGGCAGAAATCGTTCAAAACACTTCAATAAATTAGTAAAAGATACAATTGCTAAACCCCTTTTTGACAGAAGTCTTCAAGCTGAATACTCCCCAGGATCTCCTTTTAAAACACTCAATGCGCTTATCGGTCTCCAAGAAAAGGTCATTACTTCAGAAACAGTTTTTGAATGTAATAAAGGGCATTTTTATGCAAAAGGAGCTTTTATGGGATGCCATAATCCTGCAGGAACTAAAAGTGATTTAATAAAAGGTATTTACAACTCCTGCAATACTTATTTTGCTAAAACCTTTGTCCGTATAATTAATAGTCAATCATCTCCTGCTGAAGGCGTAGATTTATGGAGAAAACATCTAGAAAAATTTGGATTAGGAGATTTTTTGGGTTACGATTTACCAATTGGAAAAAGAGGATTTATTCCAAGCAGCAATTACTATGATAATTGGTATCCTAAAGGTAGTTGGGGACCTACTACTTTAGTTTCAAATTCAATAGGTCAGGGAGAAATTTTAACAACCCCCATTCAAATGGCAAACTTTACTGCCACTATTGCTAATAGAGGATTCTTTAGAAAGCCACATTTTAAAAAAATAAATTCAAAAAAAATAAATGATTCTATATACCCTAAAAATAAAACTCTTATTGATGCTAAACATTTTGAAACAGTAATCGAAGGGATGTATCAAGTGGTAGAGAAGGGAACAGCTCGTGCAGCAAAAATAAATGGGATTAAAGTCTGCGGTAAAACTGGAACTGTAGAAAATTTTATTCGTTTAAATGACAAGAAAACACAACTTACCGATCATTCGATTTTTGTTGCATTTGCACCGAAAGATGATCCTAAAATAGCTATCGCTGTATTTATTGAAAATGGCTACTGGGGAGGAAGGTGGGCTGCTCCAATCGCAAGTCTAATGATAGAAAAATATCTGACAGGTGAGATAAAACGTAATTGGTTAGAAAATAAAATGCTAAAAGGGAGTCTCATGGCTGAATATGAAAAACCTTTTTCAGGAAAACCTTTCACTATTAATGACTAATAATATTCTTTCTCGATTAGACTGGTTGAGTCTAATTATATATTTTTTATTAATAATATTTGGGATCACAAATATTTATTCAACAACATTATCAGAAGTTACAGTTTCATTATTTGAATTGAATTCACCTGCTGGAAAACAATTTTGGATTTTTATTTTTTCCCTTATTTTTCTTCCTATAATATTGTTTATCAATTCAAGTTTTTTTGACCATTTATCCTTAATTTTTTATATACTTTCAATATTATCCTTACTAGGGCTGTTTGTTTTTGGCCAAAAGATTTCAGGTGCGACTTCTTGGTATTTAATTGGCAATTTTAGTCTTCAACCTTCTGAATTCGCAAAAATCACAACTGCTCTGTTAGTTGCTTCTAACCTGAGTTCAATTCAATTTGATATAAAAAAAATGCCTTCTATATCTAAAATATTTCTGATAATTGGTATTCCAACAGTTCTAGTAATTTTCCAACCTGATGCTGGGTCAGCTCTTGTTTTTTCCAGTTTATTCTTTGTTTTACTTCGAGAGGGTATGGATATGAAAACTCTTTATTTTGGTATAGGTCTTATTTCTATTTTTATTCTGACTTTGATTTTCGATCCACTTATTTTAACAATTGCTTTTTTTATTATAATGATTATGATTTATAGGATAATATTGAACTACTACCCTAAAACAAAAAAATCTCCATTTATTATTGTATTGGGAATTTCTATTTTATTTAGTTTTTCAGTAGATTATATTTTTAATTCTGTATTTGAACAAAGACATAGAGATCGATTTAATGTAATATTGGGTTTAGAAAATGATACTCAAGGGATTGGTTATAATATCAATCAATCTAAGATTGCAATAGGTTCAGGAGGTTTTTCAGGAAAAGGATTTTTAAATGGAACTCAAACGAAGGGAGGATTTGTTCCAGAGCAACATACAGATTATATCTTTAGTACAGTAGGAGAGGAATGGGGATTTTTGGGGAGTAGCGGTTTGATAATTCTTTTCACGATTTTAATTTTAAGAATTATATATAGAGCTGAAAAGCATATGCTCCCCTTCCCAAGGGTTTTTTCATACTGTTTTGCAAGTATGTTATTTATACATTTTTTTATCAATATAGGGATGACTTTAGGGTTAGTCCCCACAGTTGGTATCCCTTTGCCTTTTATAAGTTATGGAGGAACGAATTTAATGGCATTTAGTTTAATGCTTTTCATCTATTTAAATCTTGATGCAAATAGATTACACTAACTTTTAACATCTAAAGCATCTCTTAAACTGTTCCCGAGCATCATGAATGCTAAAACCAAGCTCAATATAGCCAAACCGGGTAAAATTGCTAAATAAGGTTTCCCAAGAAGTAAGTACCTGAAATGATCTTTAATCATCCCTCCCCAGCTTGGCATTGGAGGTTGTGCACCAATCCCCAAAAAACTTAATCCGCTTTCCATCAAAATAGCACTAGCAAAATTAGCTGCTGAGATTACAATAAGAGGTGCTATTAGCAAGGGAAGTATATGATTTATTAATATTCTTGATTTTGAAAATCCAAGGGTAGTAGCTGCTTGAATAAACAATTCTTCTTTTGTTGATTTAACTAAACCACGAACAAGCCTAGCAACCTCAACCCACATTGTAAGACCAACTGCAATAAAAACTTGCCAAAAACCTCGCCCTAAAGCTAAGGTGATAGCTATAACCATTAGTAAAGTTGGAATAGACCACACAACATTTATTAACCACATTATTAATTTATCTATAAATCCTCCAAAAAATCCTGCAAGAGAACCAAATAAAACACCTATAAATAATGAAATTATCACAGCCACTAATCCAATTGAAATTGAAATTCTTGAGCCAATGATTAGGCGACTTAATAAATCCCTCCCATATTTATCGGTCCCTAGAATAAAATGTTTTTCTTTTAAATATTTGGCCTCTATTTTCTTTCTAGTTGTTCCTTGCGGAAATTGATTAAAACTTCTTTCTTCAAAATGACTCATTGCATTTCCATATCTTTTAAAAGATAAACGATTATCAAACCATCTAATTTCTTTTATTGGTATTTCCTCATTTTTGTTGATATCACCAAAGAAAAAATTTTTATTATTCTCAGGCTCTCCCGAAGGAATGATTAAAATATTACATGAAAACCCAGGAGGTTGCGAATGGATGGAAAGATGCATTTGATTAGCATATTGAGTTTTATCAGAAGATAGAGGATAAGCAAAAACTGCAACTAAAGTTATTATAAGTATATATCCGGCACAAGCCAAGGCCCAAACGTCCTTTCTTAAAAGCTTAAAAGCACGTTTAAGTTCCAATAGAATCTATTCTTTTTTAATTTGAGCAATAGAACCATCTAACTTAATAGGTGAAGTGAGATCTTTTAAAATTTCAACAGCTTCTGAAATATAAATATCTTTTCTTAAATACTCTTGCGAACGTTCACGTTTTTTAATGGTTTCTTGATTTGGCAAACCCGATGTCCCTGCCTCAGGAAGCCATTGAAATTTATAGGATGATTCAAATTCTGCTAATTTTTCAAAACGTTTTGCATATTCTTTTTTATTATCACGTTCGGTCTTATAAGATTCATAATCAAGAAAATAGCTGAAGTCGTTTTGCTGTTTTTTTACCCAAAGAGCTTGCTCTTGAATCAATTTAACCATAGGGTTTTCCTCAAGACGCTTTTTACTTCGTTCTACTGCATATTTATAATTAGGTATTGAGGATGATTCGAAATAGGTTGGTGATATACGGTCCCATGCTAACGGATTATCCTGATCCTTTTCACCCATCTCAACAAAAGCATATCTATCTGGAAATATGATATCACTTTTAACGCCTTCCAATTGAGTAGACTGTCCATTAACACGATAAAACTTATCTGTTGTAACTTTTAGTGCGCCAAGGTCCCCATAAGTCCCTCCTGAAATCATTCGATTGAGGTCTACAATATTTTGAACAGTCCCTTTTCCAAAAGTTTGCTTGCTACCCAAAACAATTGCTCTTTTGTAATCCTGAAGGGCTGCAGCAATAATTTCTGAAGCTGAAGCGGAGAATTCATTAACCAAAACCACAACGGGTCCTTCCCAAATGACCGACGGATCAATATCCTTCAATACCTCTTTTCTCCCTCCGGTACTTTTTACCTGAACAACAGGACCATCTTTAATAAAATATCCCGTCATATCAACGACTGTTTTTAGTGATCCACCTCCATTATTTCTTAAATCCAAAATAATTCCTTTAACATTTTTTTGTTTGAGTTGCTCCAATTCTTTTTTTACATCAGTTGCTGCGTTCCTTTTATTATAATCTTCAAAAGAAATATAAAATTTTGGGAGCTCTATTAGTCCATAATCTCCTGTTTCGTCTTTTATTAATGTTGACTTAACATAAGTTTCTTCAAGCTCAACTATATCACGTGTAATGGCCACCTCCTCTATATTTCCTTCTACTCGTTTTATAGTCAAAAATACTTGTGATCCTTTCGGACCTTTTATAAGTTTAACTGCATCATCAAGGACCATCCCAGAAATATCTATAGCCTCTTGATCATCTTGTTGTCTGACTTTCAAAATAGCGTCGCCTACTTCTAATAAATTCTCTCTCCAAACAGGTCCCCCTGAAATAATTTCAACTATTTTCACTTGTTGATTACGTTTACTCAATCGCGCACCAATACCTTCAAATTTACCTGAAATTGACATATCAAAGCGATCTTTATCTCTAGGGGCAAAGTAGTAAGTGTGTGGATCAAATTGAATAACAATAGAATTTATATAAATAGAGAACCAATCCTTACGTTTAAGGTCATTATAGTTTTCAAAAAAATAATTCATGTTTTCAAGAATATCTTCACGAGCAATTTTCTCTAGCTCATCATCTGAAATCATTTCATAATTTTCATCTTTATTTTTCTTTTGAATTTCCTCATCTTTCTTTGTTGTAAATGTTTCTAAAGCACTTAGCTTAAAGCGCTTTCGCCAAATGGATTTTAGTTCAATAATGTTATTAGTGTAAGGTGTCTCTTCATAATTCAAATCAATTTCTTCCTTTATATTGAAATTAAAGGGTTTTTCAAGTAATTCTTTGTAAAAACTCTCTACCTGTTTCATACGCTGCATGAGCCTAGAATAAGTTAGGGTAAAGAAATTTATTTCATTAGTCTTTAATTCATCGTCAATTTTAAAGCGATAAGACTCAAAACTTTTAATATCAGATTTAAGAAAAAATCGATGTTGCCCATCAATATTTTCTAAATAATTACTGAAAACATTTTCAGAAAATTCATCATTAAAATCCTTAGGGTCATAATGACCTCGATCCAAAACGTAGGAGATAATCTCTAATAAAAGTTTGTCTTTTTTTGGATCATCATTGTTTGGTGTGTAACCAAATACAAATCCTGTGATCAAAATAAATGGTACGATCCAAATATAATTTCGCATTGTAGTATTGTTATTTTTCAAATTAATAGCCACCAAATATAAGCATATTATAAAACAGTTTTGTTAATATTGTTTTAAAAGAAACCGCTTTAAGATTTCTTACTTTAGCAATTAAGCAAAACTTATGAAAACAAAGCCACTAATTTTGGTTGTTAACGACGATGGGATTACAGCACCAGGTTTACGAATGTTAATTGAAATAATGAATGAAATTGGAGAAGTTGTAGTTGTTGCTCCAGATTCTCCACAGTCAGCCATGGGCCACGCCATTACTATAAATTCTACTCTACATTGCCAAAAAATCAATATAACAAAAGGTCCTCAATTGGAATATAGTTGTTCGGGTACCCCTGCAGATTGTGTTAAGCTGGCTGTAAATGAACTTTTAGACCGTAAACCAGATCTTTGTGTCTCTGGAATTAACCACGGTTCTAATTCTTCAATTAATGTTATATATTCTGGAACAATGAGTGCGGCTATAGAGGCTGGTATAGAAGGGGTTCCTGCTATCGGATTTTCCCTATTGGACTTTAGTTGGGATGCAAATTTTCACCCTCTAAAAGGATTTATTAAAAAAATTACAACCATGGCATTAAAAAATGGTATCCCAAAAGGTGTTGTTCTTAATGTTAATTTCCCTAAACTTAAAGAAGAAGAAATCAAGGGTATTAAAATTTGTCGACAGGCCAAAGCCTATTGGGTAGAGGATTTTGATAAAAGAATCAATCCCATAGGAAAAGAATACTATTGGTTAACTGGAACTTTTGTAAATGAAGACAACGAAGAGGACACTGACGAATGGGCTCTAAAAAATGGATATGTTTCTGTTGTTCCAACACAATTTGATTTGACTGCTCATCAAAGTATTAGATATTTTAATAAATGGAATTTATAAAAAGTAAATACTTTTATTTTGGAATTATATCAGGCCTACTTTGGACTAGTTTTGGGGTGTTAATGCTTCTATTTTTCCTTTCTAATGACACTTTGGAAAACAGTCTGCTGAGTCTTTACAATCAAAAAAAGCTTGGAGGATTGATCTCTATATCAGCTTTAATAAATCTACCCGTTTTCTTTATTGCACTCAATAAAAATAAGTTTGCTTTTGCCTCAGGCCTTGTAGCAATTTCTTTGATTTTAGTTATGTTGATAGCTTTTTTAAAACTAAATAATTAAAATAATTCAAGAACTGTGAAGTATTATCTTATCTCAGGTGAAGCCTCAGGCGATCTTCAATGCTCTCAACTAATTCATGCTTTAAAAAAATTAGACTCAGAAGGAGATTTTAGAGCTTGGGGTGGTGATTTAATGCAAAAAGAAGGTGCTGTTTTGGTAAAGCATTATAGAGAATTAGCTTATATGGGTTTTTGGGAGGTAATATCTCATCTTCCTACAATCTTAAAAAACATATCATTTTGTAAAAAAGACATTCTAAGATATATGCCAGATGTAATAATTTATGTGGATTACCCCGGTTTCAATCTAAGGATAGCCAAATGGGCAAAAAATAAGGGTTTTAAAAATCACTATTATATAAGCCCTCAAGTGTGGGCCTGGAAAGAAAACAGGATAAAACAAATGAAAGCAACTTTAGACAGTCTTTATGTTATACTTCCCTTTGAAAAAAACTATTTTGAACAAAAACATAATTTCCCAGTTCATTACGTTGGGCATCCGCTTATGGATAAATTATCAAAATATTCTAGAGATCCAAAATTTTGTAAAAAAAATAATTTAACCTCTAAAAAACCGATTATTGCTTTACTTCCTGGAAGTCGACTCCAAGAAATTAGAAAAATGCTCCCACTATTTAATGAAATTGCTGCAAAATTTAAAAAATTTCAATTTGTAGTTGCTGGGGCGCCTGGAATTGATCCAAAAGAATATACTAAATTTATGAAATCTAATTCCTTAAGTTTTGTTCATGGAGAAACCTATCAGCTTTTGCTAAACAGTTGTGCCGCTTTGGTTACAAGTGGTACTGCTACTTTAGAAACTGCTCTGTTAAATATCCCTCAGCTAGTTTGCTATAAATGTAGTCCAATAACTTATTGGATTGGAAAAAAGGTAATCAAACTCAAATATATTTCCTTAGTGAACTTGATTCTTGAAAAAGAAGCTGTAGTAGAACTCATTCAAAATGATTGCACCTATGAAAAATTAGTTATTGAATTAGAAACCCTTCTCCAAAAAAACTCATTTGAAAAAATGAATCAAAATTATATTACGCTAAAAGAAAAAATTGGAGGAAGCGGAGCAAGCGAAAAAACTGCCAAATTAATTTTTGATTCTATAAGAAATAATAATTTTAAAAATTAACCTCTGAAACGTGGAACAAAATTTTTTCTATAATTTTCAAAATCTTCAGGTTTTGAAAATATCTGATAGTCCCCTTGTTTTATCATTTTCAAAAAGAGTTCTATTTGCTTTGGTTTTTGATATCCAACTAAAGGCATTATTGGATCACCATTTTCACTAAAAAAGACCATGGTTGGATAGCCCTTTACACCAAGAAATTGTGTAAACTGATGGGTGGCGTTTCTGCCTTTTCGATTGGGATCAAAGTTTGGGTTGGTAAAAGTTTGATCATAATATTTTATTTCCTCAACACCTTCAGCATTAAACTTAACTGCATAATAATTTTCAATTATGTATCTAGAAACATCAGGGTTTTGAAAGGTGTTTTTATCCAACAATTTGCAGGGTCCGCACCACTCTGTATATACATCCATAAAAATTTTCTTAGGCTCTTTTTTTTGGGCTTCTTGAGCTTCAGAAAATGACATCCATTGTATCTTTTGAGCCAATATTAAGTTGGAATTAAATATTAGTGCTAGGGTAATAAAAAAATAAAGTTTCATATTCAATGCTTAAACCGATTACTATTATATATAAAAACTATTCCTTTTGAATATTTTCCTCTGCTCCATGTGTAAGTCTTTTTAAAGGCTTCAACAATAATAAAACTAATAAAGAAATAATTGAACAGAAAATAAAAATTCCTGTAAATATTTGTTTTTCTCCTGCAGTTTCAGCAAAACCTCCAATTCCTGCAGCTAACTTGTTTCCTATTCCTGTAGCTGCCCAATATAGACCCATTATTGATGCTGCATATTTTACTGGAGCAAGTTTAGTTATAAATGATAACGAAACTGGTGATGCGCATAATTCACCTATGGTGTGAAACAAATAAGCTAATACAAGCCAGTACATAGGTGATTTCCCTGCTATTTCATAATCCACAGCAGCAAAGTGCATGAACATAAAGCCAATACCCATAATTAAAATACCGATAGCAATTTTATATAGTGAAGAGGCCTCTTTACCAATTGATTTCCATCGCATCCAAAAGCCCCCAATAAAAACAGCTAAAGTAATAATGAAAAAAGAATTCAATGATTGGAACCAGGTAGCGGGAATTTCAATGCCTAAGAGTATTCTATCAGTTTTTTGTTTTGCATATAAGTTCATTAGCCCTCCTGCCTGCTCAAAAGCACCCCAAAAAACAATAATTAATAGAAAAGAAATTAATAATACTTTAACACGATCTTTCTCGATAGAGGTTAAATTTCTATTTTTTATTTGATTATCAGGATGTGAACTTTTACCAATAAAGTCTCCTATTCCTACTAAATACTTTTGCCCGTATAAATAGGTCAATTGACCTATTAACATTCCTATCGCAGCTAATCCAAATCCATAGTGCCAATTATAAGTCTCTCCTACCCATCCACAGACTATGGGCGCAGCAAATCCACCTATATTAATTCCCATATAGAAAATATAAAAGCCGAGATCTCTTCTTTCATCTCCCTGAGCGTAAAGGCCCCCGACCATACTAGAAATATTCGGTTTTAAACATCCAACGCCAAGAATTACAAAAAAGCAGCCGGTGTAAAAACTAATTTCTGAATCAAAAGCTAAAATTGTATGTCCAATACATAATAAAATCCCTCCCATCATAACAGTTTTCTTTTGTCCCAAAAGATTATCTGCTATCCAACCGCCTGGGACGGAAGATAAGTAAACCAACATTGTATACCATCCATATAATGCAATAGCTTCTGAATTAGTCCATCCAAAACCAGGATTATCACCATTAGTTTTTGCAACAAGAAAAAGTGTAAATAATGCTCGCATACCATAATACGAAAATCGTTCCCAAACCTCAGTAAAAAAAAGGACATATAGACCAGCTGGATGACCAAAAATAGTTTTTGATTGAGATACAGTTTCCATATCTGATTTAAGATTTATTTTATTATAAGTTTTTAAATATAAAATTAGTCATCTTAGTATAGAGATGTTTCTGGGTATTCCCACCTGAAATGCTGTGATTTTTGTCAGGATATATCATCCAATCAAACTGTTTGTTTGCCTGAATCAATGCATCTACCATTCTCATAGTGTTTTGAACATGAACATTATCATCTCCAGAGCCATGGATAATTAAAAAATTCCCATTCAGTTGGTCTGCGTAATTTAGGGGAGAATTTAAATCATACCCTCCTGGATTTTCCTGAGGTGTTCTCATAAAACGTTCTGTATAAATCGTATCATAAAAGCGCCAATTTGTTACTGGAGCAACAGCTATAGCAAATGAAAAAATACCTCCCCCCGTTAATAAGCAATGTGCTGCCATGTGGCCTCCAAAACTCCAGCCCCAAATTCCAATTCGTTTTTTGTCTATAAAAGGTAATTCTCCTAAAGCTCTAGCCACACCAATCTGATCTATAGATTCATATTTAACCAAATTTAAATAGGTAGACTTTTTGAATTTTGAACCTTTAAAGCCTGTGCCCCTTCCATCAACACATGCAATTATATAGCCTTGGTTGGCGAGGTCTTTGTGCCACAGTGATCGATAATCTCCCCACCTGTTTGAGACTTGCTGAGAACCAGGGCCCGAGTATTGAAACATTAAGAGTGGATATTTTTTTTCAGGATCAAAATCCACTGGTTTGATCATCCACATATTTAAATCTGAACCATTTATTTGAATTGTTGAAAATTCTTTATTTGGAAGATTATACGATTTAAGATTTTCAATCAATGTATTGTTTTCTTTTAATTGGCGAATTGCTTTGTTTTTTCGTGTTTCATAGAGTGTATAAATTGGAGGAGTTAATTCATCAGAGTAGGAATGTATATAATATTTGCTATTAGTGCTAAATGTAGCGCCGTTAAATCCACTAGTGGCATGAAGGGTTCGTTTACCTTTTCCAGAAATTTTAATTGCAAAAATACCCCTTTCAGTACTGCTCCCTTCAACAGATTGGTAATAAATCTCTTTGCTCTTAGAATTATATTTATAAATAGCTGTAACCTCCCAATCTCCACTTGTAACTTGATTGACAAATTTTCCATTTATATCAAAATGGTAAATATGCTTATATCCATCCCTTTCGCTTGTCCATAAAAAACCTTCATCCCCTATAAATTTAAGATCATCACTTATACTTACATAAGCTTCATCTTGTTCATTCAATATGAGTTGAAGTTTCTTTTTTTGGATATCCCATCTCCATATTTTTAAATCATTTTGATGCCTATTTATAGTTTGAATTATCAAACTATTTTTACCCCCTGTGAATTGAATTCTTGGAATATAATAAGGGACTTGATCACCAAAATCAATTCTTTCTTTTGTTTGAGAAAATATATTGTATACAATAAGATCAATTTTTGAATTTTCCTCTCCTGCTTTTGGGTATCGAAACATATATGGAAAAGGATAAGTTTGATTACCATAGATATCCATAGAAAAAATAGGAACATTAGATTCATCAAATCGCATGTAAACAATATTATTTGAATCTTTACTCCAATCAAAAGCACGAACAAAACCAAATTCTTCCTCATAAACCCAATCTGTAATTCCATTAAGAATTTGATAGCTTCCATCAAAAGTTATCTGAGTTACGATATCAAGATCTAAGTTTTTTACAAAAAGGTTTCTTCTGTAAACGTATGCTACTTTTGTACCATCTGGAGAAAAATATGGCTCTTGAACTTTCTGTTCATTAAGCTTTTCAAGAGATTTTGTTTCAATATTATAAATCCAATAAATTGCTTGCTTAGATCTTCTGTAAATCTGATCAGTATAAGTTTCAAGAAGGATTTTTTGTTCATCTTTTGAAAAGGTATAACCAGAGAATTTAATTTTTTTGGAAAATTGGTTTGAATCAAATAATATTTCTCGCTCTAGTGGACTAGAATAGGCATAAGAAACTAAAAGGTTTGTGTTTGAAAGCTCATCCTCTTCAATGACTGTATAATTTAAACCATTTTTCATTGAACGGATGGCTTCAAGTCTTTGAGGTTCATAATTTCCTCCAATCAATTCACCTAAATCAAATGAGAGATCCTGTGCATTAACTAAAGTGCAAAAAAATAAAGTTGTGTAAATATAAAAATAGGTTAGCCGTAAATTTTTTCTGAATACATAGTAAAGATTAAGTTTAGTATTTAATTTAAGTAGATTCATTTTTTATAGATATTTGCGGAAGCAATTTAGGAAAAATGCAATAACCATTATTTTAGATAGCCTCCAAATTCTCTATATTTATAAAAAAAACATGAGTAAAAAAATCGAAGGTTTTTCCAAATTAACAAAATCGGAAAAAATAGATTGGATTACTAAAACTCACTTTAAAAATCCTGATCAAGCGAGAAAGCAACTTGAATCTTATTGGAACCTAGATTCAAACGTCCAAATGCAACATGATGAATTTATTGAAAATACTCTTTCAAACTTCTATTTACCTTTAGGTATAGCCCCTAATTTTTTAATAAACGGATCAATCTACACAATCCCAATGGTAACTGAAGAAAGCTCGGTGGTAGCTGCAGCAGCAAATTCTGCAAAGTTTTGGAGTGTTAGAGGGGGATTTAAAACAGAAGTAATAAATACGTTAAAGATTGGACAAATACATTTCTTTTTTGAAGGAAATCCTAAAGAATTAATAACTTTTTTTAATCGTAGAAAATCAGATTTACTTAAATCTGCTTCGCCGATAACAAAAAATATGCAAACCCGAGGAGGAGGAATTGTAAGTATAGATCTAATTGATAAAGGTGATGTATTATTAAATTACTATCAATTACATTTAGGTTTTAAAACAGGAGATGCTATGGGAGCCAACTTTATCAATTCATGTTTAGAATATGTGACTAAATATCTAATTCAATTTGCTAAAGAAGACAAACTTATAAATGGAAAAATAAATCCTATTGATGTTGTAATGAGTATTCTCTCTAATTATGTGCCAGAATGTTTAGTAAGTGCGAAAATTAGTTGTCCCTTAAATGATTTTAATCTTGAAAATGGTAGTAAAAAAGGTAAATATTTTGCAAATCGTCTAATACAAGCAGTTGATATAGCAAAATGTGAAACTTATAGAGCAGTAACACATAACAAAGGTATCATGAATGGTATCGATGCAATAGTCATAGCAACCGGAAATGATTTTAGAGCCGTTGAAGCTGGGGTACACGCCTATGCCGCTCGCTCGGGTCAATATAGGTCTCTTACAGATGCATATATCATAGAAGATAAGTTTGTTATGGAACTTTCCATTCCTCTTGCACTTGGTACAGTAGGAGGATTAACAAAATTGCATCCGATGGTGGCCTGGTGTATGGAGTTGCTCGGAAATCCTTCAGCTCAAAAGTTGATGGAAATTGCAGCTGTAACTGGTTTGGCTCAAAATTTTGCTGCACTAAGATCACTTATAACGACAGGTATTCAAAAAGGTCACATGAAGATGCATCTTTTAAATATACTAGGTCAATTTAATGCAAGCAAAAGTCAAAAAATAGCAGCTATAAAACATTTTACTTCACGACAAGTCACTGTTCAAGCAGTGAATAATTTTTTGAAAAAAAATAAATTTTAAATGCCCTCTTTTTATAGCCATGGTAAACTATTAATTACTGCAGAATATGCAGTGCTTGCTGGAGCTAAAGCATTAGCTATTCCATGTAAAAAAGGGCACCATTTGAACTTCCACCCAGAAAATAAATCTAAAGAACTTTCATGGAATAGTTATGATTTTGAGGGACAAAAGTGGTTTGAAGTTGATTTTCATTTACCATCGCTTGAGATTTTGAAAAGTTCAGATCAAAATACTGCCAAAAGACTTCAGGAAATTTTGATTTTTGCTACTAAAGAAAACCCTTATTTTTTATTAGAGGGAGGAAAAGTCGAAACCTATCTTGAATTCAATAATTTATGGGGTTTAGGTAGCTCTTCTACTTTAATCGTAAATATTGCCTCCTGGGCAAAAATTAATCCCTACAAATTATTAAATTCAAGCTTTGGAGGAAGTGGTTATGATGTTGCCTGTGGGCTCGCTGATGGACCCATTTTCTATTCAAAAAAACAAAGTAATCTTAAAGTAGAATCTATTTCTTTATCACCTATATTTTTTGAAAAATTATATTTTGTTTATTTAAATCAAAAAGCAGATAGTCAAAAAGCTGTTCATGATTTTGATTTAAATAAAGTGAATTCTAGAATTATTAAAAAGCTTGACAATTTGACTGAGGAAATGTCATCAACTTATGATATCAATAAGTTTAAAAATGCAATGGAAGAGCACGAAAAAATAATTGGCAATATGATAAACAAACGCCCTGTTAAAGATGTATTATTTTCGAATTTTACTGGAAGTATAAAAAGTTTAGGAGCTTGGGGTGGGGATTTTATTTTAGTTACTGAAAATGAAGATAGAGATACAGAAAAATATTTTAAAAAGATGGGTTATAATACTGTAATACCATGGAAGGAAATGAGCTTAATACACTAAGATTTTATTTAGTAATATAGAGTCCTATTGTCGTCGATTTCAGCAACCGATTCAAGCGCAGCATATACACTTTCCATCATTTGTATACTCGTATCTTGGCGAATCTTTTCAGCATAAGATAGGTAGTCTTCCAAGTCATCAACAATATTTTTTTTCTTTAGTAATATTTTATAAACTCCTTTCTCGCCAATTATTAATTGTGATTCTTCGTCAGGTTTTAAAGAAAATGCAACTCCTAATATTGTGGGCTCATTACCTGCTCCAACTATTGTTGGGTTTTTCTGATTTACTGCTGAGGCTGATTCAATTGATAATTTATCGTTTTCAGCCAAAGCTTGAATGGTGAGTTTGTCGGCATATTGACTTTTAATAAGAGTACCCTTTTTTTCTCTAATTATTATTTGTCGAACCTCTTCGCCTACTTGCTCAATAGTCGCTAAACCTTCTTTTAATTTATCCGTGAGTTGAACAACAACATATCCACCTTTACTTAAAGAAAATCTTTTTATATCACCTACTTTGGTGTTTTTTTCAAAGGCCCACCTAACAATATTTCTCTGTTGAGCTAAGCCAGGTAGATTTTCTTCTAGGCTTTTTATTTGTTCAACTGGACGCACCTTGTAGCCATTTCGTTCAGCAATTATGTTAAATTCATTTTTTTCTCGAGTATCCATTTCGAACTGAGTGGCCTTTCTAAAAATTTCATTAGATGTTTTATCGGATGGTAACGCTTCTGCAACTACATCAGCAATTAATGCTAAATCATCTTTATCTGTAATTCTAATAACATGAAATCCATATTCGGTTTCAACAATACCTACTTTTCCAACTTTATTATTATTAACAAAGTTGAAGAATTCTACTGCCATTTCACCTTCTTGAAAAAACCCTAAGTCACCACCACGACTTTTTGTTGGACCATCTGAATTTTCTCTCGCTAGTTCAGCGAAATTTGTTGATGCTTTTTTAGCTTCTCGAAGAATTCGATTAGCCTTGCGTTTGGCTTCACTTTTAGTTAAAGTTATGCCAGAAGGCGAACGTGTTGCACCTATATATGCAATCAAAATGTGACTTGCCCTTAATGATGCATTCTTTTTTCGATCCAAAAGTCTTGATATTTTAAAAGAATTTTTATCCCGGTAAGGTCCAAAGACGTCTCCTTTATTTAACCCAAATAAAATATCCGCATATTCATTATTATAAGCTCCTCGAGGTTTGTAAACGGAGTCAAAAGAAACTTCAGAATATTGATCTATAAAATCAGCTACGCTTTTGGTATCCTTAAAACCTTCAATCGTATCGGTTAGTTTTGAAACGTCATTATAAGCAATTATTTGAGATTTTAATCCTTCTAAACGTAATCTTATAGCAGCAATATCATCTTCTGTGGGTAAATCATTAAAAGTTACATATTTGATATTTCTACTCTCATCTAATTTATAATCTGCTTCGTTATCATTAATATAATTTTTTATCTCAGCATCAGAAACTTTAATTAAGCTGTCAGGAATAAATTCAAAAGGAATACGAACATAGTCAATATTAACATTATCATTTTCAAAGTGGTAATTTGCCTTTGCTTCTGATTCAGTCATAACATTGCTTGCTTTTATTAAATCAAGATATATCCTCTGTTTTGCAATGCCAATTATACTATTTTCTTGAACCTTCCAATTATCATAAGCGGAGGGATTTTCGATCTTCATTTGTGATATATAATCAGAAAAAATTCCAAAGTCAAAAAAACCTGCTTCATTTTGAAAACTCAGATTATTTATAACTTGGTCATCAGAAGATATTATTTGTTCTAACTGATCTCTTCCTGCATCTATACCTAATTTTTTAAATTCTTGATCAAAAATTGTGTTTTTTAAAGCTTGATTCCAGACTAAGTTTACAGATTTTAAAGTAGAATAATTGTATGTCCTTTGTGTTTGATCTACCATTTGTCGGAAAAAATCAACTCCTACCTCTTCATCATTAATGACTGCTATGGGATCGTTAGCCCCTGAATTAGATGAGTTTCCATCGAAAACCCCAGAAATTACAAAAGCGAAAAGCGCCATTCCAATCACAAGTATTAAAAAAATGGAGCGTTGTCTAATTTTTCCTAAAATGGCCATAATTGGTTTTTTTAATAGTTTGCGAAATTAAGCTATTCCAATGAATAAAGAAAATGACTCGTGAAA
Organism: uncultured Bacteroidota bacterium; assembly: GCA_902517245.1. Lineage (GTDB taxonomy): Bacteria > Bacteroidota > Bacteroidia > Flavobacteriales > Flavobacteriaceae > MS024-2A. The sequence goes on from CABYBK010000003.1 coordinate 52,761, forward strand.
AAGTAATGATATCAAAAATAAATTCATGCTAATTTAAACCTCATCAGATTGAGAAAGAATAATTTGTTCAATTTTTGTGGCTGAAACCTTTTTAATCTTTAATATGTATGGTGGAAGTTCAACTTTTTCATTTTGATTAGGAATTTGGCCTAAATTATAAGCAACTAGCCCTCCTAATGTTTCGTAAAATTCACTTTCTGGAAGAGATAAATTATACTTTTGGTTTAAATAATCAACTTCCAATCTTGCAGAAAAATCAAAAGTGTTTTCATCTAGCTGTTTTTCTATATGATCTACAACATCATATTCATCCTCAATCTCTCCAAAAAGTTCTTCAACAATATCCTCTACTGTCACTATTCCTGAAATCCCCCCATATTCGTCAATTACTACAGAAATACTTTTGTGCTGGCGAGTCAAAAGTTTTAATACGTCATTAATTAGCATGGATTCAGGAACATATGCTAAGGGGAGTAAAATATTTTTTAATGTTTTAGGGTTTTTCATCATATCAAAAACATGGACATATCCCAAAATTTGATCTATTGTTTCTTTAAAAACTGGAATTTTAGAGAAACCCGTTGAGATGAATAAAGTCCTAATTTCCTCAATTGGTGTATCTTGATCTACAGCTACTACCTCAGCTCTTGGGACCATTGCTTCTTTTGTTTTTACTTCTGAAAAATCGAGTGCATTCTGGAAAATCTGGATTTCAGAATCAAGATTTTCTTTATCAAAACTAGATTCTAATTGTTCTTCGATGTAATTTCCTAATTCTATTTTTGAGAAAGAAAGTTGCACTTGATCTGAATCAGTTTTAAAAAATCTCTTTAAAATGATATCAGTAAATTGAATAACTAAGAAAGTTATTGGATAGAAAACATAATAAAAAAAAGCTACTGGAATTGCAAAAATTTTGATTGCCAAATTAGCATAAAGCTGAAAAAAAACTTTTGGTAAAAATTCAGCGGTGATTAGAATTACTGCTGTAGAAATTAAAGTTTGGTAAAATACAACAACTAGGCTAGCTTCTCCAGATAAAAAAGTCTCTGGAAAAAAAATCTGTAAAATTCGATCCCCAGCAAAGATTCCATAAATTACTAAAGCTATGTTATTTCCTAATAGCATGCATGCTATAAAGCGAGATGGATTTTGAGTAATACTTTTCAACACTTTAGAAGTAAAACTTCCCTGAAGCTTTTCAATTTCGAGATAAATTCTATTCGAAGACACAAAGGCTATTTCCATCCCTGAAAAAAAAGCAGAAAGGATTAAGCAAATAACAATTACAAAATCCGAAATTATCATTGAGAGGAGTTGTCTCGACGATTAAATTTTCTCCTGTAATGACGTCTAAAAAGGGCCATAAAAATGGATAAAATAGCAAAACCAAGAAAATACAAAGCTCGCTTTTGATCCACAGCCCACAATTCGAGTAACTTGTAAACTGATATTAAAGCGATAACGTAGTATAATATTTCTGATATTTTATAACTTTTCATTTACTTATTAAGAATTATTTACTTTAATAATAAGCTATCCTGGGATTCAGAAACCGTAATGGTTCCAATTAAGTTTCCTGTTTGGAATTTAGTAAAATCTTTATTGGTATCCAATCGAATAGCATCGAAATTGTAATCCTTGTCTTGATATGTAAATGCATTTTCAGTGAATAACCATTCATTTTCTGCATCCCAAAAAAGTTGATTAGTTCTTAAAACTGATCCATCATAGGATTTTAATTCAACATTGCCTTTTAAGTCAATTAGTTTTGTATCGTTATATAATAGACCGTAATTAGCTAAAACCTCATTTTCATTCCCTATATGATCATAAAAAACTACTTTAAGACCATCTGGAAATTCTGAAAATTTAAAATCTAAATTAGTATAATCAATATGTGAAGGGGCTGTTAAAATAGCTTGTATTTTAATAGAATCTGTATATACCATTCTTATATTTTTTGCAGTTCCAATAGGATCTTGGCGGTCTGCATTTATTTCTTTAAGAATTTTAGAGTTGTCTTCGCAAGAAATATGGAGTAGTGTAGAAAAGACTACAAATTTTAAAGTTATTTTTAATAAATTAAATTTCATTTAAAGTTTTGGTACGGTAACACTTCTGTTAATCCAGCAGTTGAATTTGATAATAGATCCCTCATTTCCTTCTGTAAAAATATCTGTTTTACTTGGTGCCCTACCCGTGTAACTATCAATTGTTCTCTTTGCTATCTTTGATAAAGAATTATCAACACGTCCTGCCTTTTTTGCAAGATCAGCAGCCAACCAGTAAACAGCTCTTTTATTGAATTGAGAGTCTCCACATTCGTTAGCACTATCAGCATACATATTTGCTATTAAAAGATAAGCTCTGCCCATTGAGGGTTGAAAACCTAGTGCTTTATTGGCATAGCTTCTAGCTTTTGACTTCCTACCAGCATTCTTGAACTTATTAGCAATTTTTAATAGAATTTTTGCTTTTTTATAAGTATCTGATTCAAGAGAAATAGACTCCTCATAATAACGAAGAGCTTCATTAGAGTTTCCACTTTTATCATTTAGTAATCCTAGATAATAAGCAGAATCTGCTGAGGGGTCAAGAGTGTGTAATGCCTCAACAAGAGTAACAAAAAACGGATCATCCGAACATTCTTTACTATCCATTCTACTTGCTGCTCTTTTTAACCATATGGGATCTGATTTAAACTCTCCAAAGTTTCTCTTATATAATGGTATTAAGTTTTCACATGTTGCCTCTTTAGCAATTATCGCATCTAAATTCGAGAGAAAAGTTCCGATTGCCTTTGAATTGATGTTGTAGATTCTTTTTTGCCTTTGCTCTCTGCTAGTAAGTGGATTCCCTGCATCTTCTTTTTTAAGTATAATGTCTAATTTCTTGGCAAGCTCAATAGTTTCAGTATCAAATTTTTCTGATACCTCCTCATATTTGTTTATGAGCATTTCCATACTTACTCCTGGATCTCCTTTCTTATAACGCTGATATAAAGTTTTAAAATAATTATAAAGAAATTTAGGATTAGTAAAGCTCTTTGGATCCTTTGTAAAAGCATCATTAAAAATAGAATATATTTCTTTTAAGTCCGCCATTTTGAAGTCAAGCAAAGCTTGGGCTTTTTTACCCATAACATCACCTATAGTACTCTTATTTTTGTTTTTTGGAAAATACTGAACCCATTCGTTATAAAGTTGAATAAGATCTTTTTTAGAAGCTTCAATTTCTTCTGGAGAACCATTTTTTATTTTGTCTTTAATTATTCTCTCTCCATAAGTATAAATAGCGACATTAATGTCTGGACAATTCTCCCTAACCTTAGACCATGGGTCAACAGCAGAAGCATAATTCTTCACTTTTACATATTCAGCAAAAATTGATAAATCCTGCATACATGTGTTAACGTCTTGGGCCCTTAATTCTAGATTAAATGTAAATCCAAGAAAAAATCCTAAAACACATACTTTTTTCATTTTTTTAAATTTTAATTATATTTTCTTTTAATAAACCAAATGTCATTCAGTGACATTCCAACCCTAAGGGCAATCGCAGACTCTTTGATCAAGCCTAAGTCTTTTCTTCCTCTTTGACTAATTTCTAGACCAACATTAACGTTTGAATATCCTGCAAGGGGCAATCCTAAACCAAAAGATATTGCTTTTTCAGACAAAGGGGTTTTATTAATTATCGTGCTCATTTGTTCAGTTCGAAATCCAAATCTGTAAACAACCTTACTCCAGTAGTTCGTAAACGAAGAATAGTTTGGTATAAAGTATCCTCCAACAATCCATTTTTCTGAATTTCTATATGATATATTTTCTCTTTTAAAAAATTCGTTTGCAAAGTTAGAAGATTTTATTAGATTATACTGTACCCCAAAAAACCATTTTTTGTTTTTTCCATATCCCAAGCCAATTCTAGTCATTGAGGATAAATCCAAATTTGTGTTTTCTAAACCAGAAGAAGCCAAATCAATTCGAACAACGTCAGTCAAAATTTCAGTTGATAAAGACTGAGTAGAGAAAATTCGGCTGTTTCTAGAATCTAATCCTACTGTGGGTTGGTATGAATACATTGCTTGAAGTGTGTGCTTTTTTTGAATTGGTATTTTCAATTGGCCAGAAAACTGAAAGCTAAGACCAGAAACACTAGATTCATTTGACATAAAAGTACCGTTATCAATACCTTCTAGAAATTGTCCTGTGCGATAAAACAAATTCCCAAAATTATAATTTATAGTTGACCCTATCGCCAAATAAGAAGTTATAGGCAATCCTACAGATAAATATGCTTGGTTTAATCCTCCATTACCTTCATATCTATTGAAAGTTTGATTTTCTGAGTTTTCATTTGTGCCTTGAACACGATACCCTACAGAGGTTAAAGGTAGTAACCCAAAACCAAAGCTAAACTTTCCTGTAGGTATACTCACTGAAATGTAATCTATAGATGCAACATCCGAATTTTGAGATTCATTTGAAGATGACAAATTATTGTTTGTATAATTAATACCAACAGAATAGGTAGTAACTTTTGAAAAACCATAACTAGCCGGGTTGTTAAGATTGACATGAATTGAATCCGTAAAAACATCTAACCCACCCATATGTCTATTGGCCTGGGTGCCATTGAAGCTTCTTTCACCTAATCCTGAGGCAGAGTATGGTGAAGCAGCAGTATTCTGTGCAATTACATGTCCAGCCATTAAAAATAATACATAAAAGGTAAATGTTCGAATCATTAATTTATATTGTTAACTAATAGGTAATTTAACCCTTTAGCCAAAAAATCAGGCTGCGCAAAGATGCTATTTTTTAATGGTTTTGACAACCTTTCAATATCTCCTCCTGTAAAAATGACAGTCAATGGATAGAATTTCTTTTCATATTTAGTTATTAACCCAATTATTTCAGAATTTATACCTTCTGAAACACCTACATGCATTGCGCTCTCCGTATTTGTACCTAATAAATTAAAATTATTATTGGGTTCTAAAGAAGGTAACATGCTTGAGAATTTATGCATTGCCTTGTAGCGCATGTAATAACCTGGGCTTATTACTCCTCCGTGATGCAAACCTTTTTTATCTAAAATATCATAAGTAATACAGCTTCCTAGATCTATGACCAAAATATTTTTGTCAGGATATTCAATTGCACAAGCAGATAATAATGCTATTCGATCAGATCCTAATTTTGATTTTGTCTCATAAATAGTCTTAAAAGGGATTTCCAGCTCAGTAGAACAAAAAATAAATGGCAATGGAGTCAATTCGCTTTTTAAATCTTTAATAAAAGTGCGATTTACATCAGAAATAATACAATTTTTAATTAATGGATAGTCGCCCTTTATTCTTATTAGATTTTTCCTCCATTCATCAATAAAAACAGTGCAAGAATATACTATCTGATCATTTTCAAATACATAGTACTTGATTTGGGTATTTCCAAGATCGATAACAAGTCTCATGTGTTTTTAATTTATAAGTAAAATTACAAAGAAATTAAGTTAAATGTTTTTGCGAAAAGCTAAAAGGCCGTTATATTTGCAACTGCTTAAAGCGGGGTACCTTAGCTCAGTTGGTAGAGCAAAGGACTGAAAATCCTTGTGTCCCTGGTTCGATTCCTGGAGGTACCACAAAAGCCCTGTGAACTTTACATACACAGGGTTTTTTATATTATTAATCCATTGTTGGTTTGTCCAAAACATCTAATTGAAGTCCAATTTTTGAATTACCTGATGAAATTTTAATCACATCCTTATCTATTTTTTTGAATTCTTTAGAACTTTCATTATAGTGATTAATTGTTGTGGTTAGTGTATTACCTAATTTTTCATGATAAGTTTTATATGCATTTAAATGATTTGATAGTTTTTCTACGTTATTTAAAACATCATTTATAGAGTCTTCAATTTTCATATTATTCAAAGCTTTATTCGTGACTTGTAGCATGGGAAATAAACTCATGGGAGAAACAATCATAACTTTCTTTTGATATGCGTAAGAAACCAAATCTTGTTGATTAATTTTTAGTGACCCTACTCTGCTATTTAACAGATCTTGGTAGAGTCCATCTGCAGGAATAAACATATATGCATAGTCGACAGTCCCTTCATTTGGCCTAATATATTTTGATGTTTCATCAATTCTATTTTTAATATCAGATTTGAATTTTTTCTCAAGAATATCTAATTCATCTTTATCGGACGATTCTATCATTTTATTATAATTGTCTAGGGAAAATTTTGCATCAATTGGTATTATAAATTCGTTAACTTTTACAATTGCATCAACAGATTCTTTGTTTTTAAATGAATGCTGCATTTTAAAAAGTTCAGGGGGTAGTACGTTAGAAAGAAGGTTTTCTAGCTGAATTTCTCCAAAAATTCCTCTTTGTTTTTGATTACCGAGAATTTTCTCAAGGGTTTTCATTTGATTTGCAAAAGTTAAAACCTTTTCGTTTGTTCCTTTAATTTTTTCTAGCTCAGAGGTTACATCTTTCATAACTTGATCAGATTGTTTAAATCGAATTGACATATTTTCAGAAGATGATTTAGTGAAACTATGCATTTGCTTATTAATCTCATTTAATCTTGATTCAATATCCTCTCTACTTTCTTTTGAGTTTTTATAAATTTCTTTTCTTACTTCTTGGATTTGGTTTGTTAAAGATTCAGAAAAATTGATCAAATCAGATGTTTTGTTGTTGTTTGAGTTATTTCTAACATAGAATATAAAAAAAGTTAAAGTCAATACTAAAAAAATCAAAACGGCAATAATTATTTCCATAATGCATCTAGTTTAAATGATTGTAAAATTGTACCCATCTAAAATATTTTGAATAATGAGTTAAATTAATAATTAAAATCTGAGCCACTAAAAAACAAGTGCAGGTACTTTTGCAGATTTGAACTCACTTTCAAATGATTTAAAATCAATTTCAATAATTTTTTCTAGTGAAGTTCTTTGAATAAACCATTCGTTTTGAAGATCTTTATGTCGTTCAAGTGCTCCCTGAGTAACCTTAGGATGTTCACTATCCACAAAATCTTTTAAGTACATCCATTGAGCATTGAGTTTGTTATTAAAGTTGATCACATCCTGGAAAGTCTTTTGTTTGGGTTGAATGAGATTTTGCTCCCAATGTTTTAATTTCTGTTCTATACCTTCAGCTTTTTTTAACAATGTCTTATAACTAATATTGTCTTTTAAAATTTCTCTATAATTTGAAAGTTGTTTTTGAACTTTACGCATTTTTGTTACGGTTTGATGAATATTTTTTATTCCGATTTCAATTTCTATTAAAAGGTTTTGTTGTTCTTCAAAATCAGATATTTTGTAAGGCATATTTGGATTTGGCAGAACAGAAAATAATACTTCTCTTTCCAGTCCATTAAATTTTAATCGGGCCTTGTAATCTCCTGGAGCAACTCTGGCTCCCAAATAACTTCCATAAACAAAAACATTATCCACACTAGGAAGTGGTTCTCTTCTTAAATCCCAATGGAAGCGATTAAAACCCTCTTTTTTAGGTAAAATTTCTTCTGGATCGGGTCCCCCAGGCCAAGACTTTATCTTATTTGTTTTTTTTGAATTGTAAGACCTAATTAATTTTTCATTAGAAAAAATTTCGAGAGAAATTTCCAGACTATCTTCAACTTTTGGTAAATGATAATCAAATATTACACCGTTTAAAGGGTTAGTCCCTTGGTTGCTGTTTTTTGATGTCTTGCCAGAAAATATACGATAATTTGTTTTAGGTTTCACCAAATGAAGGTCAGATACCATTTTTTGTTCTTGAATCGGACTTAGATCATCTAAAATCCAAAAGGAACGACCAGCTGTAGCTGCAATAAGATCATTATCTTGAATAAATAGATCATTAATTGGCACAATAGGTAAATTATTTTGAAATAAATCCCACCTGTCACCGTCATTATGAGATATATAAAAACCCGTTTCTGAACCTGCATATAGAAGTCCTGGAATTTTTTTGTCTGCTCTGACTACCCTAACGAAATTATGTTCTCCCTTTATTCCATCTGTAATTAATTTCCAACTCTTACCATAGTCTTCTGTTTTGTATACGTATGGCGTTAAATCCATAAACTTATAACGCATCATGGTAATATATGCTTTACCACTTTTATGAGGAGAAACCTCTATGCTATTGATAATACCTTCTTTTAAGTTTCTAGGAGTTACGTTTTCCCAATTTCTTCCTCCGTCCTTTGTAATATGAATTAAACCATCGTCACTACCCGCCCACAGAACCGCTGAATCATGTGGTGAGGTTGCTAGACTCATCAAAGTATTGTAATTCTCTCCGCCAGCCGCTTCATTAGTAAAAGGAACCCCTCCAGGAGTTTGTTGAGATTTATTATTTCGAGTTAAATCAGGGCTAATTACTTCCCATTTATTTCCCCCATCTTTAGTTTTAAAAACAACATTCCCTGCATGATAAATAGTATTAGGATCAGAAGTTGCCGTTAATATGGGTGCATTCCAGTTATATCGAAATTTAAAATCTTTGGGAATATTCCCAAGGGATAATTCTGGATATTCCTTAATCCCTTTTCCTGAATTTGATGACCTGTGCCATCTTTCAATAATTCCTTGATAACACCCTCCAAAAATCACTTCTGGATTAAAAGGGTCAAAAGCTAAAAATGCACTTTCGCATCCTGCTACAGAATACCAATCTTTCCAATCAATCCCTGAATCACTATCTCTGCTTTTAATACCAATTGCGGAGTTATCTTGTTGTCCTCCGTAAACATGATACGGAACTTGGGCATCAGCAATGACTCTATAAAATTGAGCAGTAGGCTGGTTTTGCTGAGTACTCCAACTTTTCCCGCCATTAAGTGATATATTTGCACCTCCATCATTAGAGTTAATCATTAACTTATTGTTATAAGGATGAATCCATAGGTGATGGTTATCACCATGTGGTGTAGATAAATTTTTAAAGGTTTTACCTTTGTCAATTGATTTAAGAGCAGGAGCATTCAGCACATAAACTACATTCTCATCTTGAGGATCTGCGAAAACTTCCATATAATACCAGGAGCGGGTAACTGCAATTCTATTTTTATTTACCTGTTTCCAAGTTTCTCCACTGTTATCGGAACGATAAACTCCAGATTTTTCGTCCTCTCCCTCAAGGTTAATGTAGACTATACTAGGATTAGCCCTAGAAACAGATATTCCCGATTTTCCAATTATTTTAGGAAGTCCTTTTTCTAAACGGACCCATTTTTCACCACCATCAATTGTCTTATATATACCTGACTTCAATCCTCCTGACCTCATTTGCCAAGGAGTTCTTTCATGATCCCAGATTGCTGCATATAGTATTCTAGGATTATTCATATCCATACTCAAAGAAGACGCCCCTGAAAATTCACCTATGAAAAGAGATTTAATCCATGTTTTTCCTCCATCTAAAGTTTTATATATTCCTCTTTCTTTGCTTGGACCATATTGGGCTCCTTGAACTGCAACATAAAAAATATCAGGATTAGTTGGGTGAATCTGAATATCTGAAATATGTCTTGAATAATCCAAGCCTATGTGTTTCCATGTTTCGCCAGTATCCTCTGATTTATATACTCCATCTCCCATTGAAGTCATTACCCCTCGAGCTGCATGTTCTCCCATTCCAACAATTACTATATTAGGATCACTTTCAGATACAGCAATAGCACCAACCGTTCCTGTTGCAAAAAATCCATCTGAAATATTATTCCAATGTGTGCCG
>CABYBK010000004.1 GCA_902517245.1 uncultured Bacteroidota bacterium
GCTACGATATAGCAGTCTAATTTTCCTCTCTGGAGCAGCAGCGAGTTTTATTTTAGATATTGACAAGTCGATGATTTATGCTTTAACTTCAGATATAAATGTAGCTTTTTATGCAGTTGCAATTTATATTGCTGCCGTTATTGAAGCTCCGGGAAGAGCTATGTTCCAAATTACTAGCCCTCTCGTTGCAGAAGCGTTAAATTTAAATAACAAGGTTCGTTTGGAAGGTCTTTTAAAGAAAACCAGTATTAATTTGATGATTGTAAGTGGTCTATTATTTTTAATTATTAATCTTAATTTACGTGACTTTTACAAAATTATTAATCAGGAGGGTTACGAATCAGCACTAGGTGTTGTGATTATTGTATCCTTAGGTAAACTTTTTAGCATGTCTATTGGATGCTTAAATAATATAATTTCTAATTCTAAGTATTATTCCTATGTATTTTGGTTTTCGGTATCTTCAGCAATTTTAGCAATATTATTAAATTATATTTTTATTGATAGATATGGGATTTTAGGAGCGGCTTTCGCAACCTTGATAGTAATTATATTTATAAATCTATGCAAAATAATACTGGTAAATATTTTATTTAAAATTCATCCATATTCCAAAAATACACTAAGTGTAGCATTGAGCATTTTTATGATTTATTTATTTATGTCTTTGGTACCAGAAATGGATAATCCATGGCTTTCTATCCCGGCCAGAAGCACTTTGATTATTTTACTTTTTTGCATTGCTGTTTTTGGGTTTAAACTCTCAGGAGAAATAGAAGGAGTCTTTAAAAAAATTATAAAACGTTTATTTTAATTTTTCAGCTAAAAACCTACCTGTATAAGATTTTTTAAGCTTTGCTATTTCCTCAGGTGTGCCTTGCCCTACAAGATATCCTCCATATTCTCCAGCTTCTGGGCCAAGATCAATTAAGTGATCAGCGCATTTAATTAAATCCATGTTATGTTCTACGACTACAATACTGTGGCCTTTTTCTATTAAAGCATCAAATGAAGTAAGGAGTTTTTTGATGTCATGAAAATGGAGTCCTGTTGTTGGCTCATCAAAAATAAAAAGTATTTTTTCTTTGGATGTTCCTTGACTTATGAAAGAGGCTAATTTTATTCGTTGCGCTTCTCCACCAGATAGGGTGGCAGAAGATTGACCAAGAGTTATATACCCTAAACCAACATCCTTAAGAGGTTGTAGTTTTTGAATGATTTTATTTTGATTAAATGAAGTAAAAAAGTCAATAGCATCATCTACAGTCATTTTTAACAATTGATCTATATTAACATCTTTGAATTTTACTTCTAAAACTTCTTTTTTGAAACGTTTTCCATTGCAGTTTTCACACTCAAGAACTACATCAGCCATAAACTGCATTTCAATGGTTATTAAACCTTCTCCTTTGCAATGGTCACAACGTCCACCATCAACATTAAATGAAAAGTGCTTAGGTTGATAATTTCGATTTTTTGATATATTAAGCGATGCAAATAGTGTTCTAATATCGTCAAACGCTTTAATATATGTCACTGGGTTAGAACGGGAAGATCTTCCTATTGGATTCTGATCGACAAATTCAACCCCTCGAAGAGTGTCTAAATCACCTTTTAATTCTGAAAAAGCCCCAGGTTTTTCAGTGTAAACATCAAAATGCCGTGAAAGAGCAGGATTAAGAATTTTTTTAACTAAACTGGTCTTTCCACTTCCTGAGACACCGCTTACTACGGTAAGAACACCCAATGGGATTTCAATATTTATATTTTTTAAATTCTGTTCACGAGCTCCAATGATTTTAATATGTTTCTTAGAGATTCTTCTTTTCTTTGGTATATCAATCTTGCGAACACCATTTAGGTACTCTGCAGTTAGGCTTTTACTTTTTAGTATTTTTTTTATACTCCCTTGGGCTACAATATTTCCTCCTAAAGTTCCTGCCTCAGGTCCTATATCGATTACACTATCTGCAGCATTCATTATTTCTTCGTCATGCTCAACTACAATTACTGTATTACCTAAGTCTCTAAGGTTCTTTAAAATTTCAATAAGTCTCTGGTTATCTCTTGAGTGTAGCCCAATAGAAGGTTCGTCAAGAATATACATTGAGCCTACTAGACTGCTCCCAAGCGATGTGGAAAGTTGAATTCTTTGTGACTCTCCTCCCGAGAGAGAGCTTGATCTTCGGTTTAAAGTTAGATACCCTAAGCCAACTTTTCTTACATATCTAAGTCTACTATTTATTTCTAAAAGTAGGCGCTCTGAAATTTTTAGGTCATGAGCATCGAGTTTTAAATTTTTAAAAAACTCAAATAAAGAGTCTATGGATAATTGAAGTAAATCGCCCAAACTTTTTTCATTTATTTTTATGTAATCAGTTGATTCTTTTAATCTGCTTCCTTTACAAACTCCGCATATTGTTTTACCTCTGTAGCGTGATAAAAGCACACGATTTTGAATTTTATAATTCTTTTTTTCTATACGTTTGAAAAATTTAGTAATTCCTGTGAAATGCGAATTCCCTTTCCATAATATGTCTTTTTGTTCTTTAGTAAGTTGGAAATAAGGTTTGTGTATAGGGAAGTCAAATAAATAGGCACTATTAATTAATTCATCATAATATTTTACCATGCTCGCTCCACGCCATGGTACAATTGCATGATCAAATATGGACTTACTTGTGTCAGGTATAACTAATTCTGGATCAATACCTATTACATCTCCAAAACCTTCACACTCGGAGCAAGCTCCCAAAGGACTATTAAAGCTAAATAAATGAATGTTCGGTTGAGGGAATATTATTCCATCTAGCTCAAATTTATTTGAAAAGGTCTTTTGGGTATTATTTTTTAAATTGACTATAGAACAAACCCCTTTTCCTTCATAAAAAGCTATTTCTATTGAATCAGCTAAACGATTGTAAAAATCATCTTCGTGACGAACAATTAGTCTGTCAATAATTAGATCAAACCTTTTTTTTGGAATTTCTTTTAAGTTATCTAGATTTAAGGTCTTTCCATCATAGTAAATTCTTGCAAAACCTTGTTGTTTAAAAATTTTAATTTTTTCACTAAAACTTCTGTTAGAATCAATTTCTACTGGCGATAATAGGAGGAGTTTTTCTCCAACTTCAAACTTTTTTATGTGATTCAAAACATCCCTAACATCATTTTTTTTAACTATGTCTCCAGAAATTGGAGAAAATGTTTTTCCGATTCTTGCAAATAGGAGTTTAAGGTAATCGTAAATTTCTGTTTTAGTTCCAACTGTTGATCTTGGGTTTGAAGTATTTACTTTTTGCTCTACAGCAATTGCCGGTGAAAGTCCCTTAATATATTCAACCTTTGGTTTGTTTAAGCGACCCATAAATTGTCGGGCGTAGGAGGAAAGACTTTCTACATAACGTCTTTGGCCCTCAGCATATAAAGTGTCAAAAGCAAGTGAAGATTTACCAGAACCGGATAACCCTGTAATTACGTTTAATTTATTTCTTGGAATCGCTAAATCAATATGCTTAAGATTGTGGAGGTGTGCATCTTTTATTATAATATGTGTCTTTGAATCATAGTCCAAAATATTTTTCATAGGAATTTTAAAAACCCCCAAATTTACGATTTTTAAATGTTTATTTTATCTCAAATTTGTTTCAAAAATCGATCATGAATCTTAATTATGGATTAATCTTAATTATTATTAATAATTTGGGTCTTTGATTAAGTTCCCAAAAAACCTTATATTTACTCAAAATAAATGCCTATAGAATAAAATTACTTATTTAAACATCGTCGTTTTTTAACTGCCAAATTAATTGGCTGAAAGTAATTTTATTATGAATACACTTACACCTTCAAACTTCACAGACGCTGATTTAGTCAAGAGCTATATAAATGGATCTGAAACTGCTCTCGAGACTCTAGTTAATCGTCATAAACTTCAAATCTTCAACTTTATAAACTCTAAAATAAATGATAGAGATACTTCTGAAGATATTTTTCAGGACACTTTCATAAAAGTAATTCGTACACTTAGAAACGGACTATATAATGAAGAAGGAAAGTTTCTGCCCTGGATTATGAGGATTGCACATAATTTAGTTATTGATCATTTTAGAAAAAGTAATCGTATACCAACAATTGAAAATAAAGAAGAATTTGATATTTTTCAATTTGTATCAGATACTTCTCCAAATGCAGAAAATATTCTTATTGAAGACCAAATATTAAAAGATATTCAGAAACTAATTCAAGAATTACCTGATGATCAAAAAGAAGTTTTAATTATGCGTTTGTATCGAGATATGAGTTTCAAGGAAATAGCCGAGAATACAAAAGTCAGTATTAATACCGCTTTGGGTAGGATGCGCTACGCAATAATAAATCTTCGTAAGCTAATTGAAGATCATAAAATTGTTTTAGAAGTATAACAATTTTTAAGTTTTTTTACCGTTAAGATTATATAATCAATTTTATGGTAAAAAACTACTCTCAAAACAAATCTTTATATTTAAAAGTTTCACCTAGTAAAATGGTGATTAATCGCATTTTAGCTTTTTCAAGAGCATATAAAGTAGATAAAAAACTTGAAAAGCATTTATCAATAATTAAGAACTAAGTTTTTTTAAAATAGACTTACGTCCAATGGTTTTGGTTATTATATCTTTATTAATATCCCATCCTCTCGCAGGAGAATACTCTCTACCATACCATATAATTTGGAGATGTAAATCATTCCACAAAGATTTTGGAAATAACCTTTTTGCATCCCTTTCAGTTTGTATTACATTTTTACCATTAGTAAATCCCCACCTGTACATAAGACGATGGATGTGAGTATCTACTGGAAAGGTTGGAATACCAAAAGCTTGAGCCATTACAACAGCAGCAGTTTTGTGACCTACTGCAGGTAAAGCTTCTAGTTCTTGATAGGTGCGTGGCACTTTTCCATTATGTTTATTTAATAAGATTTCAGAAAGTCCACGGATACCCTTAGATTTCATTGGTGATAAGCCTACTGGACGAATTATTTCTCGTATTTCTTCCACACTAAGTTTTACCATATCTTGTGGTGTTTTAGCTTTTTTAAATAGTAAAGGGGTTATTTTATTTACCCCAACATCCGTACTTTGAGCAGACATAAGAACAGCAATTAAAAGTGTGTAAGGATCAGAATGGTCAAGTGGTATTGGAATCTGAGGATAGATTTTTTTTAGCGTTGAAATTGCAAAGTTTACTTTTTCTTTTTTTGTCATTTTTTTTATTAATGAATCCTTTCGTAATTTAGGAAAAAATATATGTTATGGCACCATTAAAGATAGGAGACAAAGTCCCTGAATTTTCCGTCTCAGACGATCGAGGAAATATTCAATCATTGAGTGATTATTTTGGAAGAAAACTTATAATATTCTTTTATCCCAAAGCAAATACGCCTGGTTGTACTGCTGAGGCATGTGATTTGAGAGATCATTACAAAGAGTTAAAAGAAGCAGGTTATTCTCTTTTGGGTGTAAGTGCAGATTCATCTAAAGCTCAATATAATTTTTCAAAAAAGTTCAATTTTCCGTTTCCTTTGTTAGCTGATGAAAATAAAGAAGTTATAAATATTTTTGGTGCATGGGGACCAAAAAAATTCATGGGTAAGGAATACGAGGGTATTTTACGAATAACTTTTATTATCGATGAAAAAGGTTTTATTGAAAGGGTCATTGAAAAGGTAAAAACAAAAGAACACGCGTCTCAGATCTTAAATTAGAATTGAAAGTTAAGATTTGATTCCAAACATTTTATTTTGTTTTATCATTTCTGCTATACCTTCAGGAAGGTTGTCCTCCCAGTTTGATTTTCCGGTTCTAATTTGTTCTAGAATTTTTCTACTAAAGATGTTAAGATATTCTTCATCAAAATCGAAAATATCTACCACTTTACCGTTATACTTAAAAAACTTGTAAAAGTCTTTCATTCGCGGGTCTAACTTTAGATTTGTACTGTTAATTATGTTTCCTTTATCATCCTTTATTGGATAAAGGTACACTTTGAGATTATTGTAAAACATTTTACCGAATGCTTCAAGAATTCCTCCTCCTAAATCCTTGTAATACTGTTCGTTAAAAATTTCTACGAAATTACTTACTCCCATACAAAGTCCTAGTTGCTTTTTAGTGTATTGGCATAGATAATCAACAAGCTTATAGTACTCTTTGAAATTTGAAATCATTACCATATGTCCCAGCGAGCAAAGAAGTTTTGCTCTATCCATAAAGTCTTTTTCGTCAATTTCACCTTGTGCACGCAAATTAGATAGAGTAATTTCAAAAATTACAACTGTCTTGTGTTCTTTCACTTCAGGTTCGTGAATAAAGGCATCTAATGCTTTTTCAAACATGTCGATATTCACCATCGTTACAGGTCGAAAACTTCCTCTTAATGTTAAGATATTTTTTTTATAAAGTTCTCTTGCGGGCAGAATATTATTTCCTTCAGGGTTAAACATCACAGCATCAGTCATTCCATTTTTAACAAGTTCCAGACTCATTAATCGATTGTCAACACTATCGAATAGGGGACCTTTAAAATTTATAGTATCAATTTCTATAGAATCTTGATCTATATTATCATATAAATAACGTAATAGTTTTTTAGGCTCTTTATTTTTATAAAACGCACCATAAACAAGATTTACCCCAATCAAACCTAGAACCTCTTGTTGAAGTCGAGCTTCAGTTTGGTGGAATCTAACATGTAAAGTAATTTCACTGTAAGATTCACTAGGACTTGCTTGAAATCGTATTCCCATCCAACCGTGACCTTTAAATTTTTTTGCAAAATCAATAGTGGTGACAGTATTAGCATAGGTAAAGAACATTTTATTAGGACTTTCTTCACGAGATATTCGTTCTTCTAAAAGCTTCATTTCGTGATCCAACATTTTATTAAGTCGAGCTTCAGTGACATATCGCTTGTCTTCTTCCTCGCCATAAATGTTGTCACTAAAATTTTTATCATATGCACTTATCGTTTTTGCTATAGTCCCAGAAGCTCCACCTGAGCGGAAAAAGTGTCTAGCAACTTCTTGACCTGCACCTATTTCAGCAAATGTGCCGTAGATAAATTTATTTAGATTGATTCGAAGTGCCTTAGCTTCTACAGAAGGTCGGTTCTCTAATTCGATTTCGCCTGGTAATTGCAAGGAAGACATGTAAATATTATTTTTTCAAATCTACAAAGATTGTGGAATTAAAAGACAAAGATTACCTTTGAATAAGATGATAAAAGTAACTTTTTTAGGTACGGGAACATCGCAGGGGATTCCAGTAATTGGAAGTGATCATCCAGTATGTCTTAGTAAAGATAAGAAAGACAAACGGTTACGGGTCTCAATACTTATACAGTGGGAGAATATTAATCTTGTAGTTGATTGTGGTCCTGATTTTCGTCAACAAATGCTTAGAGAAAATATTAAGCATATAGATGGTATATTTTTTACACACGAACACGCAGATCATAGTGCAGGGATGGATGATATTCGTCCTTTTTTCTTTCGTCAAGGTGACATTCCTGTTTTTGGTAGTGAAAGGGTTATTAAAAATTTCACACAACGTTTTGATTATATATTTTCGGCTGAAAACAAATATCCTGGTGCTCCATCAGTAGATGTGAATATTGTAAAACCTGATCAAAATTTTCAATTTAAAGGGAAAAATGTTATCCCTGTTGAGGTAATGCATAATGATTTACCAGTTATAGGATACCGCATTGATAATTTTTGCTATTTAACTGATGTTAAAACAATAATTGATCTCGAAAAAGAGAAATTGAAAGAAATAGATGTTCTTGTTTTAAGCTGTCTTAGGATTGAACCTCATCCTAATCATCTAAATTTAGATGAAGCCCTTAAACTTATTGAAAGTTTAATGCCTAAGAGTTGTTATTTAACTCATATTAGTCATCTGATGGGTTTTCATGAAGAAGTAAGTTCTCATTTACCCTCGAATGTTTTTTTAGCATATGATTCATTATCAGTTAGTTCAAATTGAATTTTAATGAGATTTAAAATCCTTCTTTATTTATTTTTATTTGTCTGCGTAGCGCTTTTTTATCAAATTTTGAATACAAATAAAATTCTTAACCATCAAGATGCTCTAATTCAAAACGAATATCAGAATAATAAACAGTTAAAAGAGTCACTTAAGAACATTGAATCATATTGTGAAACAAGTACCTACTTCTCATTGAAAGGTAATCCAAATTTAAAAGAATCTGAAAGTTTAATTAAGGAGGAGAAATCTTTAAGAAATCAATTACTAGAAATGAACTCTAAAGGGGGTCTGAGTGACATTATTAATATTCCTGATGAAATTTTTTTAATTAATCAGATTAGAGTTGTTAATGAATATTGGGTTCTTATAGGCTTTCAATCAGATTTAAGTTGGGGGCAGGCAATTTTAGAGTTCAAAAAAAGTAAAAAAAAGGGCTATGATTTTAAAAACTTAAGTTCTTTTGTAGCTCCCCTATAATTTTGTTCTTTCTAACCAAATTAACATTTTCGTAAAGTTTTCTTGGGAGACATTATGTCCATCACTAAATTCATGGTACTCGATTGCACTATGTTTTTGACTAATTGGAAAAACCGAATCACGAGCCATTTTAATAGGAATAATTTCATCACTTATTCCATGTGTAGCATATCCTATAAATTTAGGAGGATCAGAGGTATCTATACTTTCATGAATATAGCCGCTTAAAGCTATAACACGACGTACAATTTTAGATTTACTATACGCTAACGCCCAACTCAATATTGCTCCTTGACTAAAACCTAAAACACTCACATCCATCTTATTGATATTATACTTTTCAATTAATTGTTTGATGTTATTGGTTATTAATTCTAATGACCTCTGAGCTTCATTTAAATCTGATTTTAATGAACCGTTTTGCTCAGGATAGAGATGGTACCAAGCATAGCTTCCTTGTGCTAATGATAAAGGTGCTTCTAAAGCAATAGTCGTAAGATTTTTGGGTAGATAGGGGGCGAAGGAGAATAAATCATCGCAATTACTGCCATAACCATGAATTAAAAAGATGGCAGGATTCTGTTTTAGTTTATGATCTCCTTTACGAATTCTGTACTTAAGCATTTAAATATATTTACTTGGTATTGAGCTGCATTTTATCTTTTCTAATACACCCATAAACAGCTCCTTTGGTAGGATTTCCAACAAACATACAATTTTTAGAACTTGAATAAATCTCATCATAATCTAGGGTACTGCTACCAAATGGTGTAAATAATGTAAGGTCTGCAGAAGAGCCTAATTCAAAGTTTCTTTCTTCAATTCCAAACCTATTTTTACCACGTGTTAAAAACGAAATGACCTTTTCTAATGGAAATTGATTTTGAAGAACTTTAAAAACTGCTTCAAGACCAATACTTCCTGGCATTGAATTAACAAAATCTAAATCTTTCAATTCAGGATTGATCGGTTGATGAAGGCTAGTTACCATATCTATAGTGCCATCTAAAAGACCTTCTCTTAAAGCTTTTTGATCTTCGATGCTCCTTAGAGGTGGGAGAATTTTATAATTAGGATTAAAGTCCAATAGTTCATTATCAGTATATAGCAAATGAGCAATGCCTACACTACAGCTTACATTTAATCCTTTTTCTTTAGCTTTTTTAATTAATTTCACAGAATGTGCAGAAGAAAGATATGGTATGTGTAGTTTGCCTTTTGTATATTCTAAAAGCTGAAGGTCACGTGACAGTGGCGCTGTCTCCGAAATATATGGTATCCCCTTAAGCCCAAGATTTGTGCTTACTATGCCTTCATTAATAACCCCATTATTATTTAAACTATTATCTATAGGATAAGCCTGAATAATTCCATCAAAACCTTGAATATAATCTAGCGCAACCCTCAAAAGATTCGGATTACTTATTGGCAAATTAAAATCTCCAAATGCACAAGAACCTGCCTTGTGCATATCGTAAAGGGGAGCCATTTGTTTTCCTTCCGAATTTTTTGAAAGTGCTGAGCTTACGTGAAGTTTTGTAGTATATGCCCCTGTATTTCGAATTAAAAAACTTACATCGGAATGTGAAGATAGTATAGGGTCTGTATTTGGATTTAATAAAACATGAGTAAATCCACTTTTAGAAGCAGTTAAAAGCCCATTTTCTAATGTTTCACGTTCTTCAAAACCTGGCTCTCCAAATGAAACATTTGGATCAAACCAACCCGTTGAGACGTGAAGATCTTTTAATTCAATTACTTTATCGACCTCTATCTCAATTTTAGAATCGATTCTAGCTAAAATCCCGTTTTCAAGAAGTAAATCTAATTTTTGGTTATGAAAAGAACTCTTTTCATTAATTATGGTGGCATTCTTTAAGAGTATTTTCATGTAAATAAATCCAAACAAAAATAAGAAACAATTTTTTAAATGCTATTAATAAAATTTTAATCTATTCTTGAGAGCAATTTAAAACGAATTTTATCCTCCGTATTTTTTTGTGATAAGAGATTTAATGAACTATTGTTTAGCTGAAGTATTCGAGGATATCCACCTGTAACTTGTGCATCGCGCATGAGAATAATTAGGCTTCCATCTGAAGTGCATTGAACAATACCTGGTATTACAGGAGCTGTCCATATTTCTGACATTTCATTTTTAAATTTTTCCTTTAACCGAACCGCCATTCTATTATTAAAATTTGAAATAGTAAATAAAGTGCTAAATAAATTTTCTTTTTCAATTTTAGAGAGCTTGTAAAACTCTGGTCCTGTGTATACTTCAAGTTCTATTTGAGAATAATCTTGACTTGGGGAAATCATTCTGGCGCCTTTAGATGGATTAAAAATTGGATTATCGATGGGTAATAAAGTTTTCTTAAATATTCTATCATTAATAGTTACACCCTTAAATTGACTTCGACTTTCTAAAATTTTCTCAGTTTTGATTCCACCACATACAGCTAAATAAGTTCTACATCCATTTTGTATAATCCCCATCTCTAAAATACTCCCTTCATTAACTTTGATGGGAACGTAATAGTCCACTTCAACACCATTGAGTTTAGCTTTCATTTTTGCTCCGGTCAAAGCAATAAACGTATTTTGATGGAAACGAATCTTAGGTCCTTTAATAGTGAATTCTAGTACAGCTGATGTTAGAGAATTATTTAATATTTGATTTGCTATTCTATATGCCTGTTGATCTTGAGCTCCAGATACTGGAACTCCATAGGATTGATAATTAAATCTACCCATATCTTGAATGCTGGTATAAATTCCGTATTGAATAATTTCAATCATTGGTTGGGTAACATTTTAAAATTATCTTTTTGAATTTTTCTTTTTAATTCATAATATTTTCTTTTATCTATAGGCTCAAAACTCACCCAGTCTCCAGGTGAAGCAAAACATGGTTTTTTTTGTTTAGCATCAAATAGTGAAATAGGTGTTTTTCCAATTAAATGCCATCCACCAGGACTTTCATTTGGATAGACTCCTGTTTGTCTTCCTCCGATACCTATCGCACCTTTAGGAACTTTTAATTGCGGGTTTTTCTTTCGAGGAAAATGTAAGCGCTTGTCTAATCCATTGAGATATAAAAATCCTGGTAAAAACCCTATAAAATATACTCTATATTTTGTTTTAGAGTGGATTTGGATTAGTTCTTCAACTTCAATTTTTAATGATTTGGCAAGTGGTATTAGATCAGGAGCAAAAATGTTGTCGTAACAAACTGGAATCTTCCAGATTTTTCCTTTATCAATTATTTTTGGCTGAATTTTAATTTGTAGTTCATTTAAGTATTCATTCCACAAACTCATATTTTGAATTTCCTCTTTCATATGGATTAAAAGAGATTGATAGCCCATAACAGTTCTTGACACCTTAGCGTCTTTATCGATTGCTGACTTAAATGAAAGTATTATTTCCAGCAGTTTATCGGAAGGTTTTTGCTTCCATTCAACTAAAAACGCCTTGTTGTGTAAGGGCACAGTTCTAAATATCCTTCTACTCATTATTTTTTTGATTACTACATAACTCTAGCAACTTTTCAAGATTACTTATCAATTTTGGATGATCACCATGAAAACAAAATGTGTCAGCTTTAATAGGAATCGACTTTTTGTTTATAGTTAGTAAGCTATTATGCATATTTATAGATTTTAGTTGAGCATACATTTTCCTTACATCACTCACAAGAGCTCCTGGTTTTTCTCTAGATTCAAGTTGACCATTATCATTATAACCTCTGTCTAAAAATGCTTCTGTCCAAACTTTAAACCCTTTCTTTTGAGCCTTTATTTTCAATTCACTTTCTTGAAGCGTAAATATTACAACTCCAGGACAACATTTAATTACTGCATCTAAAAATATTTGTGCAATTTGTTTGTTTTTTACACAATCATTATATAGTGCTCCGTGCGGTTTGACATGATGAAGATCTTCTGTGCTTTGTAAATTCTTTAAAAAAAGTCTCAACTGTTTTTCAATACTAATTGCTAAAGTTTTTTTGTCAATTTGGAGTGATTTTCTACCAAAATTTTTTTTATCTGGGTAGGAGGGGTGTGCTCCAATTTTTACACCATATTTTTTTGCCAATACGACACATTTTTTAATTTCATTAGTACTCCCTGCATGACCACCACAAGCTATATTGCAAGATTGAATTAAAGGCATAAGATCTTTTTCAATCGCGAATCCTTCTCCTATATCAATATTTATATCAAATTTTTTCATTGAAATGACAAAAATATGGTTCTTAAGCTCAGAAAAGTCGCTAAAAGAACAATCGCGAATCCAATCGCATTTTGGAGATTATTATTTTTGAACTTTCCAAGTATTTTTGAGTTATTCACTAACCATAGTAATAAAGCGGAAATAATTGGAAGTAAAAATCCATTTGTAATTTGAGCGAACTCAATAATAAATATTAATTCTATACCAGTGGCAGATATAAAAACTCCAAATAGGATTATGCAAATCCATATTAGTCTAAAGTGTTGAGACTTTAAATCAGCCGACAATCCAAAGCAACCACAAACAACATAGGCTGCTGCTAAAGGAGCAGTAATCGTACTAGTTATTCCCGCTGCAAAAAGTCCAATGGCTAAGAATTGTTTTGAAAAATTACCAAATACTGATTCTAGCCCTAAAGCTAGATCACTTAATGTATTTACATCTGTTGATTTTATACTTGATGCTGTTACTATAATGCTTAAAGAAATCATTCCACCTATTCCTAGAGATATTATCAAATCTTTAAGAGCATTTTTTAGATCTGAAGGATAAGTCCATTTCTCTTTGACTAATTCAGCATGTAAAAAAAGATTATAAGGAACAATAGTAGTTCCTACTAGGCCAATGATTGTAAGTAAGCTATCTCCTGTAGCTTTAAAACTAAAAAGACCCATTATAATATCAAATAGAGATGGCATAGTTGCCAGTGCAGTAAAAAAAAAGGCGATACTCATTATGATTACTAATCCAATTAGAAACCTCTCTATAATTTTATATTTTCCAATCCATAAAAGGGAAATAGCTAAAAAACCTATTATTACTGCATGTATATTTAATGAAAAGTAATTTAAGTCTATTTTAAATACCCCAAATAATGTCTCTAATCCCAGTACTGCTCCACTAATATTTCCTGCTTCGTAAGCTGTATTACCGATTAGAATCGATACAAAAATTAAAGTTATTATCAAATATTTGATAAGAGGACTGCGGATTTCATCTTTTATTGCTTGAGTAATACTTTTTCTTCCAATTATTCCAATTTTAACGGCCATTGATTGTAAGATCATTGCTGCTATAACAGCAAAAAGTAATGCCCATAAAAGATCCAAGCCAAAATTAAAACCTGCTAATGTGCATACTGTTACAGTCCCTGGGCCAATAAATGCAGCTGCTATTAATGGACCTGGTCCAAGATTTTTAAAAAGTTTATTTAACATCTTAATGATTCTTTGATAAAGGTAGCTCACTTAGGTGATTTGCACAATCTTATTTGATGTCAGCAAAATTGAATTTTTCATTAACTCCCAACCCAAAAAGTGCGTAGTCATATTTCACAGGATCATTTGCATTAAATTCTCTTAATTTAGAGTCTAATTCAAGTAAGGCTTTATGATCATTTTGCTTTCTATTTAAGATCCCTAAGTTTCTTGCAACATTTCCACTATGAACATCAAGTGGACATGACAGTTGTGAAGGAGAAATTCTTTTCCATATCCCAAAATCAACATTTTTTTTTGGTGAACGGACCATCCACCTTAAGTACATGTTTAATCTTTTTGCAGCAGAACCTCTTAGGGGATCAGAAACATGTTTTTCGGTTCTTTTTATATGGGGTAATTCAAAAAATAAATTCTTAAAATTATTAATGTTCTTATCCATTCTTTTCGAGTATTTATCTTGTGAAAAAGCAAATTCAAGTCCTTTGTGATTAATATAAATATGCTTTAAAGCTTTTATGAAATAAATTAGGTCTGAACCATTAAATGTTCTATGGACAAATGAAGAAACTCTCTTTAAATCTTTAGCTGAATGAGATATAATAAAGCTATATGGATCATTGCCCATAAGTTGCATCATACGTTTTCCACTTTTTAAAATACTTACACGATTTCCCCATGATATTGTGGCAATCAAAAATCCCGATATTTCAATATCTTCCTTTTTGTTAAATTGATGAGGTATACTAATTGGATCTTTTTCTAAGAATTGAATGTTTTCATAAATCTCTGCCTTTTCATCTAAAAAAGACTTTAAATCATCAAAATGTATCAATTTATATATCCATCTTTAAGGCTAATGGTTCGATCTGCTCGTTTAGCCAAATCCTTATTGTGAGTTACTATAACAAAACTAAATCCATATTCTTTTCTTAATTCAAAAAAAAGATTGTGAAGACGTTCAGCATTCTCAGAATCTAAATTTCCGCTTGGTTCATCTGCAAAGATAATTTTTGGATTGTTTATAAGTGCTCTTGCGACTGCGACGCGTTGTTGTTCACCACCAGAAAGTGCGGTTGGTTTGTGTGAGGCACGATTACCAATTCCAAGTCGATTTAGTAATTCGATAGCACTATCTTTTGAGACCTGAATTGATTTTCCCCCAATCCACATGGGTAAGCAAACATTTTCTAGAGCAGTAAATTCAGGAAGAAGTTCGTGGAATTGGAATATAAATCCCATGTTTTCATTTCTAAAAATAGCCAATTCTTTATCTGAAAATTTAGAAATATCATTGTTGTTAAATCTTATGGTATTATCGGGAGTTTTATCAGGTCGGTCAAGTGTTCCTAATATATGGAGTAAAGTTGTTTTTCCAGCACCTGATGGACCCACTATAGTAATGATTTCATTGTCATTTACATCAATATTTATATTTTTTAGAACCTGTAAATCACCATAAGTTTTGAAAATTTTTCTAGCACTGAGGATTTTTTTCATAACAAGTCTAATTTAGGTTTTTTTTGTGTTGTATTAGTTTTGTTTATGAATAAATAATATAAATAAATTAAGAAATATTTTAATGTCATTTATCTTTTTATTTATTTGCTATTTAAAATTAGGATATTAAAACTATATACTTAGCAGGAGGATGTTTTTGGTGTACAGAAGCACTTTTTCAGCGATTAAAGGGGGTTAAAGAAGCACTGCCAGGATATATTGATGGTAATATAAGTAACCCATCTTACAAAGAGGTTTGTTCAGGAAGAACAGGTCATGCGGAAGCTGTTTCTATACTTTATAGCCCCTCTACAATTAGCCTCTTAGATTTGTTGCTTATTTTTTTTAATACGCATGATCCTACAACTTTGAATCGCCAAGGAAATGATATTGGAACTCAATATAGATCTGGTATATACTTCACAGAAGTTAAACAAAAGGAAATCGCTATAAAAGTTATTGAGCAGTTAGAAAAAGAAAAAATATTTAAAAACCCCATTATAACAGAAGTTAAAAAAGCAACTACATTTTACAAAGCAGAAGAGGAACATTTAAATTATTTTAATCAAAATCCTAATCAACCATATTGTAACTTATTAATTAAACCAAAAATCACAAAGTTGAAAAAATACTTTTCAAAAAACATTATTGAATAATATGAATGAGAATTTTAACATTGAAACTATTGCAGTCACTGAGCAGATTAAAATGAATTACGAGGAAATATTAAACCTAGTAGGTGAAGACAAAAATAGAGAGGGTTTATTAAAAACCCCTGAGAGAGCTTCAAAAGCAATGAGATTTCTTACCGAAGGCTATGAAAAAGATCCAAAACAAATTCTTCAGAGTGCAATGTTTGAGGAAGATTACAATGAAATGGTAATTGTTAAGGATATAGAATTATATTCCTTATGTGAACATCATTTACTTCCTTTTTTCGGAAAAGCACACATTGCCTACATACCTAATGGATATATTGTTGGTTTAAGTAAACTTCCAAGGATTGTTGATGTTTTTTCACGAAGGCTTCAAGTTCAAGAACGACTCACTGAACAAATTTTAGATTGTATCAATAATACTTTAAATCCAAAGGGAGTCGCTGTTGTTATTGAGGCGTCTCATATGTGTATGATGATGCGAGGTGTTCAAAAACAGAATTCAACTACAACTACTTCCGGATTTAGGGGTGGATTTAAAGATACAGAAACTCGCAACGAGTTTCTCAATTTAATTAAGTCAAATTTATCTTAAGGTTCTTTGAAAAACCTTTTAAAGCCTATTTTTTTCAAGATTTTTTTTTCAAAATTCCAAAAAAATCTGAACTGAAAAAAAAGTGTGCCAACAATTATTAATAGTACCTGATATAAAGGAAAAACAATAAGAACCCTTATTGTCCAATATAAGAAATCTCCAATTGGAATAGATTCAAAATTTTTTGGATGTAAATTAATAAAATCTAGTATTGGTTTACCGACTTGTACACTTAATGAACCAGTAATTCCAAAAACAATGAATATAATTACTAATTGGAAGTTTGACGATACTCCCCATTTTTCTTTTAATCGTTTATAATACAAACTAAATTATTTTAAAAGTCTAGAAATCTGAGAAGCAAGTTCTTCTCCTATTCTATCTTGCGCCTCTAATGTTGCAGCTCCTATGTGTGGGGTTAAAGAAATTTTATCATGCATTAAGAGTTTTATCTCAGGATTAGGTTCATTTTCAAATGTATCTAATGCTGCAAATGATAAATGACCTGAGTCTAATGCATCAATCAAAGCTACTTCGTCAATTACACCACCACGCGCTGCATTAATTATTCCAACACCTTTTTTCATTTTTGATAAAACCTCAGCATTAATAACGTATGACTTTTGAGCGGGAACGTGCAAAGAAATAAAATCAGAATTTTTAATAAGATCATCGAAATCCTGGGTTTTAATTTTAACATCGATACTGTCTCCAGTTGATAAAGTTATTTTAAGGTCTACTTGATCTATAAACTTATCTGATGCAACAATATTCATTCCAATCCCAAGACCTATTTTAGCGACTTCTTGACCTATACGACCAAATCCGATTATTCCTAACGTCTTACCACGCAATTCAGTACCCTTTGCAAAAGCTTTTTTAAGACCTTTAAAATTAGTTTCTCCCTCCAAAGGCATATTCCGATTAGAATTATATAAAAATCGGACACCTCCATATAAATGGGCAAATACCAGTTCAGCTACTGAAGCTGACGATGCGGCTGGTGTATTAATGACATGAATCCCTTTAGATTTTGCATATTCCACATCAATATTATCCATACCTACACCACCACGTCCAATAAGTTTTAATCCAGGACATGAGTCAATTAATTCTTTTCTAGCAGTCGTTGCACTTCTTACTAGTAGGGCTTCAATTTGGTTGTCGTTAATGTAATCAATAAGTTGTTCTTGAGATACATTTATAGTTGTTATATCAAAACCATCCCTCTTTAAAGCATCAATACCACTTTGTGATATACCATCATTAGCTAAAATCTTCATATTTGTTGTTAATTATTTTGTTCTAAACTTTTCATACATTCAACAAGGATCTCAACACTTTCAAAAGGTAAAGCATTATAGATAGAAGCACGATAACCTCCGACAGAACGGTGACCTTTCAAGCCGCTAATTCCAACAGAAAGGCATAAATTATCAAAAGTTTCTGTAAGTGATTCCTCGACTAGATTAAAAGTAGCATTCATTTCACTTCGATCATTTTTTTCAGCAAATCCAGTAAATAAGGAGTTTCTATCAATCTCGTTGTAGAGATAGTTTGCTTTTAAGATGTTTTTATCACCAATAGTTTTTATTCCGCCTTGTTTTTCAATCCATCTCAGTGTCAGTAGGCTTGTATATACTGAAAAGACCGGAGGGGTATTAAACATACTCCCAGATTTTAAATGAACAGAATAGTCTAAAATTGATGGAATTGTTCTTGTTACTTTACCTAAAATATCTTCTTTTACAATTACTAAAGTTGCACCTGCCGGACCCATATTTTTTTGTGCACCTGCATAAAAAAGATCAAATCTGGAGTAATCAAAATTTCTAGAAAAAATATCAGAACTCATATCGGCAACCAGAGAAACATCAGTTTCTGGTATCTCCTTGAACTGCGTGCCAAAAATTGTATTATTTGTAGTTATATGCAAGTAGTCCAAATCAGCAGGTGTATTATACCCTTTGGGGATATAATTGAAATTAGAATCTTTAGAACTTGCAATTTCTAATACCTCACCGATTAATTTAGCTTCTTTAATCGCCTTAGAAGACCAAGTCCCAGTATTTATAAAGCCCGCTTTATTTTCCAAAAGATTATAAGCGCTCATAATAAATTGTTGACTAGCACCTCCTTGAAGAAATAGTGCCTTGTAACCCTTATTTTCCAAATTTGTTAGCTCTAAAGCTCGTTTACAAGCCTCATCCATAATTGAAATAAAATCTTTGCTTCTATGCGATATTTCAATAAGTGACAACCCTGATTGACCAAGTTCTTTAACTGCTTTTGATGCATCATGCATTACTTCTTTGGGTAAAATAGAAGGACCAGCACTAAAATTGTGAATTTTCATAAAGTAGTTGAGTATTTGAATTTAAATGATTTTCAAAATAAACAAATTACAATTGTTGTTTTAATGAGCAAAGATTGTGATTAGTTAAATAAATAATATGTTTTTTAGTGTATTTTTTTTTTGAGTTGTTAACATAATCTTTAGTTTAAATCATTTAAAAATGATAGTGTGTCAATACCATCTGCATATTCAGTAATAGAAGGCTTTTGCGTGAAACCAAAATCTATTCTTCCTTCTAAAGGTAAATTAGATACTATGCATTGAATTGATTCTTTATTTTGTTCAAGATTTTTGTTTAACTCCATATTACTTAAATAATACTCGTAATAAAGACAAGCAATAGGTGCGCTAAATTCTTTGCTTTCCCTAATAACAAAAAAGCCGTTGTCTCGAAAATCGTAATCACTCATCAAAAATATAGCTTTATTATAATCGTAATTATTTGCGTATTTAGGATGTTTAATAATTTCAGCATGATGAAATAATCCTTCAAAAATAAGATTTAGATCATAATCTTTTGGGATATACAATTTAGAAACGTTACGGCACCCCAAACCAAAGTAATGCAAGATGTCGTTTCCTAATTCTTTTAGTTGCTTTTTTGTTTCAGAACCATCAAGCACTGCAACTCCATTTCTGTTTTTTCTTATAATATTTGGAACTGAACCGAAATAATACTCAAAATATCTACTAGAGTTATTTGAACCAGTCGCAATGACAGCATCAAATCCTTTGATATTTCTTTTGGTAAAATCAAAACATTTTTCTTTTGCTTCTACTTCTAAAAAATTGGCAAAGTAGGGCAGCAAGTGTTTATCTTTCGAAGCACATTTGACAATAGCTTTATGACCGCTTAACCAAACGCAAATAATATCGTGAAACCCGACAAGTGGTATATTACCAGCAAGTATAAGCGCAATTTTTTTTGGAATTTTGATATTAAAAAAATTGTAGGAATTTATCCACGATTTTATTTCTGTCTTTTTTAGTGCATTCCCCCAATCTAAAAAAGATTTTTCAATACTCTTTAATGTAAACCATCCGTTTGAAGCTATAGCAAGATTTACAAGTGTATTGAGCTCAGAATATTCTGCTTTATTAGGATCAAAGTGAAGCAAATGATTTCCAAGTTTTACAAGGGCTTGAAAGCGTTTTAGGTTTACCGTCATTTCTTTGTTCAATAAAGTTAAAGGTCTTATTTTTGCGCTAATGTAAGGAAAGATAATCGCTATGGCTATAATCATCACTGACGAATGCATCAATTGCGGTGCCTGCGAGCCTGAATGTCCAAATACAGCGATATATGAAGGTTCAGAAGATTGGCGTTACCAAGATGGCACCTCTCTAAAGGGGGATGTCATACTACCTAACGGTAAACAAGTTAACAGCGACATTTTTCAAGAGCCTGTTTCAGATGAATATTATTTTATAGTTACGGATAAATGTACTGAATGTAAAGGATTTCATGATGAACCACAGTGTGCAGCAGTTTGCCCTGTAGATTGTTGTATTCCAGATGAAAATAACATAGAGTCAGAAGAAACCTTATTAGGAAAACAGAGCTTTATGCATCCAGAAGATTAATAAGTTCAGAATTTCTGAAGTCAATAAGTTCAATTGAATTTTCTTTCAGTATATTTTTACAGTGACTACTTGTGAAATACTCAGCATCTATACTTCGCCAGACATCACCAAAATTTGGATGATCAATTGTAATTTGTTTCATTTCTTGGCTTTCTAAAGCTGGATGAATTAATAAAATTGAAATACCTTCTTTTAAATTCTCAATAATATTATCATAAAATTTGGCAAGTCCAATACTCTCAAAATCATCAAAGGATCCCATAAAAACGGATTCAATACAACCTTTGCCTGGTAGTTTAAATTTATTGGGGTTTTCTCCTGTGTGAGCGATTAGTTTTTTGCTTAATAATATGGGCAAATCATATTCTTTTCCTAGCTCTTGATACAGATCAATTAAATCCTGTCGAACACCTAAGGTATACATATGAGAATCCAAATGAGAAGGTCTCAATCCTAATGAAAATGCAAAATCAATTTGATTTTTTAATTCTAATCTGACTTCATCTATAATTGCTTTATCTTTAATCATTGCTCTTTTAGAATAAAAATTACCCGTATCATCAACTAACGAAGGTATTTTGTTGATTGGGGATATAGGACGAAATGGATATGTCCTCCATTCTCCAGTAAGGGTAAGGTGAATTCCATAATCAAGTTTAGGGTTTTTTAAGCAGAACTTTGCCATTTCGTAAAACCAAGGACAAGGCACCATAAGACTACAGGAAGATATAGATCCATTTAAAAGTCCAATTTGGGTTGCTTTATTTTCTGACCAGGCCAATCCGGCATCATCTGCATGTACAATTAGATATTTTTTATTCATTTTATATGCCTAATCTTAAATATTAATTATCCAAATGTAAAAGAAAGATTACTTTTGCGAAAAAATATTCTTCATGAAAGCTGGAATTGTAGGCTTACCTAATGTTGGAAAATCCACTCTTTTTAATTGTCTTTCCAATGCAAAGGCACAAAGTGCAAATTTTCCATTTTGCACTATTGAACCAAATGTTGGCATTGTAAATGTTCCTGATAAACGTTTGCAAACGCTTGAATCTCTTGTAAAGCCCGAAAAAATAATACCTGCAACTGTTGAAATTGTAGATATTGCCGGTTTAGTAAAGGGAGCTAGTAAAGGGGAAGGCTTGGGAAATCAATTTTTAGCTAATATTAGAGAAACAGATGCAATACTTCACGTTTTACGTTGCTTTGACAATGATAATGTGGTTCATGTCGACGGTTCAGTGGATCCTATAAGGGATAAGGAAACCATTGATATTGAATTACAGCTTAAAGATCTTGAAAATGTCGAAAAAAAGCTTGACAAAGTAAATCGAGCTGCACGAACAGGGGATAAAAGAGCAAATAAAGAACAAGTAGTTTTAAGCAATTTGAAAAATGCTTTAGAACAATCGAAAAATATAAGAAGTTTAGATATAAAGAATGATGATCGTATTGAATTCGTGAAACCTCTACAGTTAATTACTGATAAACCCGTTTTATATGTATGTAATGTTAATGAAGCTTCAGTAAAATCTGGGAATGATTATGTTGAAAAGGTTAAATCTATCATAGCTAATGAATCATCAGGGCTATTAATACTCGGAGTTAATATAGAAGCAGATATTAGTGAGTTGGATAGTTTTGATGAAAGGCAAATGTTTTTAGAGGACTTGGGGCTGGATGAGGCAGGATCAGCTAAACTCATCCGAGAAGCATACACTCTACTTAATAAACAAACATATTTTACTGCAGGAGAAAAAGAAGTTAGAGCCTGGACAATTCCGATTGGATCAACAGCACAACAAGCTGCGGGTGTTATTCACAGTGATTTTGAAAAAGGGTTTATTCGTGCTGAGGTAATTAGCTATAAAGATTATGAACAGTATAAATCAGAGGCTAAGGTGAGAGAGGCAGGTAAAATGAGAGTAGAGGGCAAAGAATATTTAGTTCAAGACGGTGATGTAATGCATTTTAGATTCAATGTTTAGCTTTTTGAGAATTTAATTTCTTGGCCCATCATTTAATTATAAAATTTACATCCAAATAAATCAACTATTTATTAATATGATTTTGAGCCTTTAATATGAACAAATATTATAGCAATGCATTTGAGTCATTTACAACTACACGATCCCACAAATGACCAACTTCATCAATAAATAGTTTATGTGTAGGGTCGGTTTGATAGATATCATGAGATTCTAAATTAGGAAAACTCATCGTATAGCAGTAAGTAAACGAGTTGTCTACTACATCTCTTTTTTCGGATGATACAGGACAGCCTAAATGATTAGACGTAGCTTGTGGATTAGTATTAATTAGCTTTTTAATAGCTTTTTCGAATTGAGAACGATGTGATTTGTTATTTGGTTCTTTTAACCAAAAGAAAACTATATGAAGCAAAGGACCCATTGTGTTTTGTATAGAATTTGATGTCATAGGATTTATACTTGAGTCAAAATTGAGATGTTTTTAAAAGTTTTGGTACAATTTATGAAATATTACTTCTTAACAAAAATACCTATTGAATTGTTGATTTCTTGCCTCAAGAGTAGGCATAAAATTCTATTTCATTAAAGTATATTAGCTGTAAATAGAATGAAAAATACTGCAAATTATACTGAAGACAATATTCGCTCTCTAGATTGGAAAGAGCATATTCGTATGCGTCCAGGAATGTATATTGGAAAGCTAGGAGACGGCTCTTCGCCAGATGATGGGATTTACATTCTATTGAAGGAGATACTAGACAACTGTATTGATGAATTTGTAATGGGGGCAGGTAAGATCATTGAAATTTCTATCAAGGAAAACATTGTGAAGGTTCGTGACTACGGTCGTGGAATTCCTTTAGGAAAGGTCGTAGATGTTGTTTCTAAAATGAATACTGGTGGTAAATATGACTCAAGAGCTTTTAAAAAATCAGTCGGTTTGAATGGAGTTGGAACAAAAGCTGTAAATGCACTTTCTTCCAGTTTTATTGTTGAATCTAATCGAGACAAACAGAGTAAAAGAGCCTTGTTTAATTTTGGTGACCTCAAGTCAGATCCACCTGTTGAATCAAGTTCAAGAAGAAGGGGAACAAAAGTAGAATTCATACCAGATACAACTATTTTTAAAAATTATAAGTACCGTTTAGAATATGTAGAACGAATGATTAAGAATTATGTTTATCTTAATCCTGGATTAACAGTAGAATTGAATGGTGAAAAGTTCATTTCTGAGAATGGACTTAAAGATCTACTAACCGATTACAGCAACGAAGCAGACCTCCTATATCCAATAATACACATAAGAGATAAAGATATAGAAGTTGCTCTAACGCATAGTAAAACTCAATATAGTGAAGAGTATCATTCTTTTGTAAATGGTCAACACACTACTCAAGGGGGTACACACCAATCTGCATTTAGAGAAGGTTTAGTAAAGACTATAAGAGAACATTTTGGGAAAAGCTATGAGGCATCAGATATTAGAAAATCTATAATATCAGCAATTAGTATTAAAGTCATGGAACCCATTTTTGAGTCGCAGACTAAAACAAAACTAGGATCTACTGAAATGGGAGATGGCATGCCTTCTGTTAGAAGTTATATAATTGACTTTCTCAGTAATCAATTAGATAACTTTTTGCACAAGAATCCTTCTGTTGCTGAAAGTATTCAAAGAAAAATTATTCAGGCTGAGAAAGAACGAAAAGAACTGTCTGGAATACGCAAATTAGCCAAAGAACGAGCTAAGAAAGCAAGCTTACACAATAAAAAATTAAGAGATTGCCGTATTCATCTACCTGATCTCAAAAAAGATCGTCGATTAGATTCTACTTTATTTATAACGGAAGGAGACTCAGCAAGTGGTTCTATAACAAAATCCCGTGATGTTAACACACAAGCTGTTTTTAGTTTAAGAGGAAAACCCCTGAATAGTTTTGGTATGAGTAAGAAAATTGTCTACGAGAATGAGGAATTTAATCTGCTTCAAGCTGCTTTAAATATTGAGGATACTTTAGAAGATTTGCGTTACAATAATATTGTAATTGCCACTGATGCAGATGTTGATGGTATGCATATTCGTCTTTTATTAATTACGTTTTTTTTACAATTTTTTCCAGAATTAATAAAAGAAGGACATTTGTATATTTTACAAACACCTCTCTATCGTGTTAGAGATAAAAAACAAACTTTTTATTGTTACAATGAACAAGAACGAAAAGAATCATTAAAGAAAATTAACGGTAAGCCAGAAATCACTCGTTTTAAGGGCTTAGGTGAAATTTCGCCAGATGAGTTTAAGTATTTTATTGGGGATGATATTAGGTTAGATCCAGTGATGTTAGATAAATATACTACCATAGAGCAATTACTTTTATTTTATATGGGTAAAAATACTCCTGATCGTCAAAAATTCATAATCGAAAACCTAAAAGTTGAATTAGACTTCGCGGAAGATCATAAAGAAGGGGTTTTACAATAAATGGGCATAGAGGAAAATTTTTTTGATTCAGATTCAGGTGATGCGCTTAAGCGGGTCACAGGTATGTATAAAGATTGGTTTTTAGACTATGCGTCTTATGTCATATTAGAGCGGGCTGTTCCAGCGATAGAAGATGGTTTAAAGCCTGTACAGCGAAGAATTCTTCACTCAATGAAGGACTTAGATGATGGACGCTATAACAAAGTTGCAAATATTGTTGGACATACCATGCAATATCATCCACACGGTGATTCAAGTATCGGAGATGCAATGGTTCAATTAGGACAAAAAGAGTTACTAATTGATATGCAAGGAAATTGGGGTAATATTCTAACAGGAGACAGAGCTGCTGCTTCTCGATATATTGAGGCTAGACTTTCAAAATTTGCATTAGAAGTTGTATTTAGTAATAAGGTAACTCAATGGCAACTTTCTTATGATGGAAGAAAAAAAGAACCTATTCATTTACCAGTAAAATATCCTTTGTTATTGGCTCAAGGTGCTGAAGGAATTGCAGTTGGACTCTCAACTAAAATTTTACCACATAATTTTAATGAATTGCTGCATGCAAGTATTCAGCATCTTAAAGGGAAAAAATTTCAGCTTTATCCCGATTTTCAAACAGGAGGTATTATTGATATTCAAAATTATAATGGTGGAATGCGGGGTGGTAAAGTTCGAGTTAGAGCTCGAATAAATCAGCTTGATAAAAACACATTAGTTATCAATGAAATTCCATTTAGTACTAATACTTCTTCTCTTATTGATAGTATTCTCAAAGCTAATGATCAAGGTAAAATTAAAATCAAACGTATTGAAGACAACACTTCTTCTTCGGTTGAAATCATGATCCATTTACCAAATGGTATATCACCTGATAAAACTATTGATGCACTTTATGCTTTTACTGCATGTGAAACATCAGTCTCACCCCTAGGCTGTCTTATTATAGATAACAAACCCAACTTTATGGGGGTAAGTGATATCTTAAAAATATCTACGGATCATACAGTTCAATTACTTAAAATGGAATTAAAAGTCCAACTTGAGGACTTAGAAAGCC
This sequence comes from uncultured Bacteroidota bacterium, assembly GCA_902517245.1. Lineage (GTDB taxonomy): Bacteria > Bacteroidota > Bacteroidia > Flavobacteriales > Flavobacteriaceae > MS024-2A. The sequence continues at coordinate 26,197 of CABYBK010000004.1, forward strand.
AATGGCATTATGCTTCATTAGAAAGGATTTTTATAGAAAATAAAATATATCGTGAGATTGAAGAAGCTAAGACTTGGGATCAAGTGCTTTCTTTTATCGAAGAAGGATTAAAACCGTTTATAAATCGTTTGAAACGTCCTGTGACAGAAGAAGATATCATAAAACTTACTGAAATTCGTATAAAACGAATATCTAAGTTTGATATTGATAAAGCCCAACAAAAAATTGAAGCACTTGAAAATTATATCGCAGAGGTTAAAAATAATCTAGAACATCTAATAGATTATGCCATCCGATATTTTAATCACCTCAAAAAAACATATGGGAAAGGGAAGGAGCGAAAATCTGAGATTAGAATATTTGATGATGTAGATGCCAAAAAAGTTGTAGTTCGTAATCAAAAACTGTACATGAACCGAGAAGAAGGTTTTATAGGAACATCATTGCGAAAGGATGAGTTAGTATGCGAATGTTCCGATATCGATGATATTATAATATTTACGAAAGAGGGTAAGATGCAAGTTGTAAAGGTCGATAGTAAGGTGTTTGTAGGTAAAAATATTCTTCATGCGGCAGTTTTTAAAAAGAAAGATCAGCGAACAATCTACAACATGATCTATCGAGATGGCAAAGGTGGAACTACTTTTATTAAACGATTCCCTGTAACTGGTGTTACTAGAGAAAAAGAATATGATTTAACTCAAGGAAAGTCACATTCTAGTGTTTTGTACTTTTCAGCAAATCCAAACGGTGAAGCAGAAATTGTGTCAATTTTGTTGAGAAATATGAGTTCTATAAAGAAACTCAAGTGGGATTTAGATTTTACAGATCTTCAAATCAAAGGTAGAAATGTCCGTGGAAATACAGTTACTAAATATCCAGTTCGTAAAGTAGAATTAAAAGAAAAAGGAGTTTCTACATTAAAGCCAAGAAAAATATGGTTTGACGATGCTATTCGCCGTTTAAATATTGAAAATAGAGGTAGATTATTAGGGGACTTTAAAGGGGATGACAAGTTATTGATATTAAATAGTAATAAAGGGACTGTACGTGCTGTTTCTCCTGATTTAAGTCTTCATTTTGAAGATGATGCTAGCCATATAGAAAAATGGAACCCCATAAAACCACTAACCGCTATTTATTTTGATCCTGGAAAAGTAAGATATTATATTAAACGATTTCTTCTTGATCATACAGATAGAGAAGATAGTTTTATAAAAGAGGGAGGAAAACTAATTTATTTAAATCTAGAGTGGCGTCCAATTCTTAATATCATTTTTGAAAAACCACGAGGAAAAGATCAGCCATTGCCCTTAGAAATTAATGCTGAAGAGTTTATTTCTGTTAAAGGGTTTAAGGCTTTGGGGAATCAGCTCACTGATAAAAAAATTAAATCAATTGAATTAAAAGAAGCACTCGAGTATGAGGGAAATAAAATTCCTGAGAGTCCTATGGATATTGAGGTTTCTCCTGATGAAAATATTATTTCAAATGATGATGAATCGCAGATTACAATTGAATTCTAAATATTCCTCTTTTTTTTTATTCGCATATTAATCATTTCTATTCCAAGAGAAAAGACTATTGAAAAATATAAATACCCTTTGGGTATTCTCCCTGCAGAAGTTCCAAAAAAAGTAGTACTTGATATGTGAGCAGATTCTGCAATCAACATAAATCCAATTAATAATAGAAATGATAGACCTAGAATCTGCAGGGAAGGGCGCTTATTTATGTATCTGCTTAAAGGAATTGCAAAAAGCATCATAATAATAATTGATATGATTACAGCTGCTATCATAATCCATAAAGCATAAGAAATGCCGTTGGTCATTCCAATAGCAGTTAATATCGAGTCAAATGAAAATACAATATCAATTAAAACTATTTGGAATAAGGCTCCAGCATAAGAGGTTATATTCAAACTTTTTTCTAGTTGGTCTTCCTCAATATTCTCAACTTTTTTAAAAATTTCTAGAGTGCTTTTATAAATTAAAAACAATCCACCAGCGAGAAGTATAATGGCTTGAATCGAAATATTTGAAGTGAACCAGCCAAAGTCAATACTAAATAAAGCAGTTGTCATTCTTATTAACCAACTTATAGCCGTTAGCATAGCAATTCGCATAAACATTGCTAGAAAAAGACCTATTTGTATTAGCCTTCTTTGTTTATCTTCTGGAAAACGATTGGCTAAAATGGAGATGAAGATTATGTTATCAATACCTAAAATGATCTCAAGAAAAGTTAAAGTCAAGAAAGCGATTATCAGATCAGGAGTCATTGAGTTTCATTAATTTTTTGAATAGTACCGCGTTGTTTATTCTTATTGTCACCTACTAAAGAATATTCAAATGTATATGTCCTGTCCTTCGTACTTAAAATACGAATTTGAATAGGACGTTTTTCTTGATTGTTTTTAGGATTTAATTTTGTTAAAATGCATTCACAATCATTCACCCAACGTATGGTTGAAGTGTCAATTTTTCCTTCAAAAAGTTCAATTTCATAGAGAGAATTTCGAGTGAAGAATGAGGTTTTCAGTTCACCATCGATTATTTGTGTAAATTTAAATTTCCCATTTTGAAAAGGTTTACAGTCTCGTTCAAGAGAATAACACGATACAAAAAGAAATAATAATATTATGATTTGACGCATAGGCGCCAAAAGTACTAAGATTTCGGGGAAAATGAACGAAAACTACCGTCCTTATATAGTTGAACTATTTGAATCACATCTTCATTTGTCTTATCGTCATAATTAATAGTAGAAGATTCATCCGTATTAAGCATAAGGCTTTTATCATTTTTTGTTTTTACTAAAAGGGGAGAAGGTTCTTCTTTTTTATCTAATAAGAGCCAATCTAAGGTTACCTCTTCGAATGTATTATGAATTTTTAAAATAAAATCTAAACTTGGTTTATTTCGTTTTGAAAGAATATGTGATACAGAAGATCTTTGAACTCCAATTTTTTCTGCAAATGCAGCAGCATTTAGTTGATGATTGTCCATAATCTCAATTAAGTGTTTAATAAAAATACCTGAGTTCACTTTTGTAAAAAAATTAAATAATAGTTAGCAATATACAACTGTATATCCAAAATAACAAACAGTAAATGATTATTTATTTACTTTAGATAAATGTTATAAAACACTGATTTACAATTATTAAGTACTCATATAACACGTAAGAGTTACAAATGTAGCTTTTACAGAATTATTTATTGGTAATTAATTTAATTTTGTATACTGTTGTGAACTACAAATGTAAACATAGAGTTGTTTAAATTTGTTTTCAAATAAAATAAATGACAAGCAAAAGGTATTTTCCTCCTGAGTTACTTTACGATTTTTTAAAAATTAAAAATGATCAAATTAATTCTAAAATCCTTGGATATTCTGTTAATGGGCTGCCTATTTATAAATTACGTATTGGAAACGGAAAGCAGAAAATATTTATGTGGTCCCAAATGCATGGCAATGAAACTACAACAACAAAAGCTATTTTAGACTTTATTCCTTGGCTTTTAGATCCACTTCGAAGCGATACGCTAAATTTATTCACCTTCCATATAATTCCTCAGTTAAATCCAGATGGTGCAAAGGCTTATACCCGTTTCAATGCCGATCAATTTGATCTAAATCGTGATTCAATAAAGCTCTCCCAGCCTGAAAGCAAATTGCTCCGTATGGAATATGATCGAATAAAACCTCATTACGCATTAAACCTTCATGGACAAAGAACAATTTATGGAGCAGGTGTCAATGGCGGCCCAGCTACTCTTTCTTTTCTGTCTCCTTCAGCCAATCCTGAACGTTCGATTACTCCTGCGAGAAGAATTGCTATGTCTGCTATAGCATCAATTTATAATTCTATACGAGATGAATTACCCTTGGGTATTGGTAGGTATGATGATACTTTTAATCCAAATTGTGTTGGCGATACTTTTAGTAAAGCCGGAACACCAACTATTCTTTTCGAAGCGGGACATTATCCTGAGGACTACCAGAGAGAAGTCTCCAGAAATTTTGTGTTTAAAGCTCTAAAAGCTTTGATTAATCATCTTGAAGGAAATAATAAAACTTACGATACCGCTGATTATTATAAAATCCCCGAAAATATTAATAACTATGTTGATTTAATTGTTTCAAACATTGATATAAGTTTTAAAGATGAGATTTTTAAAAATCAACAATTAGCAATTCAATTTGAAGAAACCTTAAAAGGTGGAGAGGTAGTATTTTTACCTAGCCTTAATGATTTTTCAATTAATTTATCCCAAAAAGCACACAGATATATAAAACTTCCCGATAATTATTTTAATAAACCTATTTCTTTTAAACAAGATAAAATTCTAAAAAACTCTAAGTTTGATAAATTATTTTCAGTAAAACCTTGATTTGATAAGTAAATTCGCAATTATTATGCTCTTTTTTATTAAATTTGTACTTGTAAAATGAATAAAATGAGTATATGAGAAAGGTTAATTTAGATGAAATTGATCATCAAATACTAGATATATTAATTGATAATTCAAGAATACCTTTTACAGATATTTCTAAACGTCTTCTGATATCAGCAGGTACTGTACATGTTCGAGTAAAAAAGATGGAAGAAGCTGGAATCATACGTGGTTCATCCTTAAATCTTGATTATGTTAAATTGGGATATTCTTTCATTGCGTATGTTGGAATTTTTCTTGAAAAAACAAGCGCTACAGATGAAGTTCTTCAGGCTTTGAATGATATTCCTTTTATAACAGTAGCACACATAACTACAGGAAAATTTAATGTTTTTTGTAAAGTTCGTGCCAGGGACACTCATCACGCGAAGGATATTATTTTTATGATTGACGATGTAGAGGGAGTATCCAGAACTGAAACTATGATATCCTTAGATGAGAGTATCAATGACAAAAAAAGACTTATGCATACAATTTTTAATGAATTAAATTAAATAAATGGCCCGAAAACCAAAAATTGACCGCTTCAATGAAAAAATACTTTCTCGATTTCAAATTTACAATAGCCTCTTCCTGACGCTACCCTTCAAGACAATAAAACAAACTTCACTGTTAATGCCCTTGTTTTCGGAACATTGTCGAAAACAATATGAAATTAATAACAATCCTCGTGATATAGTAAAATCATTTTTCAATTTATATGCACCTGATTTTGATTCTGAACAACAATTAGATTTGTTGTTCAATTTTATTCAATATATCGAAAGACAAGTAGTATTGTTTGATGCCATTGAGGATGCTGGGTTTTCATATGTTAACAATATGCACGGAAGAGGAACTTTACGAAATATGAAAGAAGAGGCATCTAACAAACAATTAGGCGATGCCCTTTCAGAGTATATAAAGCGTTTTAAAGTGAGAATTGTCTTAACAGCTCATCCAACTCAATTTTATCCAGATAATGTTTTGGTAATAATGAATGAGCTTTCAAAAGCTATATCGGAAGATGATTTAGATAGTGTTAAAAAACTCCTTGTCCAACTTGGCAAAACACCTTTTTACAAAAAAGAGAAGCCTTCTCCATATGATGAAGCAATTAGTCTGATTTGGTTTTTAGAAAATGTATTTTATCATTCGGCAAGTACTATTTATAATTACGTTGCAGAACATATCGTTGATTCAAAAGATTTAAATAATCCAATTTTTGATTTTGGTTTTTGGCCAGGAGGAGATAGAGATGGAAATCCTTTCGTAACTCCTGAGATTACAATTAAAACTGCAAAACGATTGAAATTTTCAATTTTAAGAAATTATTACAGAGATTTAAGGAAGTTAAAAAGAAAAATTACTTTTCCTGGTATTGAAGATCGCGTTGAAAAATTAGAAAATATGGTTTTCAATGAACTATTTTACCCCGAAAGGAATAAAAATTTCTCTCTTGAATACTTGAGTTCTGAATTAGAATTTGTTCTAAATAAAGTTGAAAATGAACATGATGGACTTTATAAAGATGAAGTATTAGATATCATATATAAAGTTCGTCTTTTTGGACTGCATTTTGCAAGTTTAGATATACGTCAAGATTCTCGTGTTCACCATAGTGTATTTAAAGAAATTGTATCTCATCCAGACATTCAAAATTATACAAAAGGATTAGTTGTAAACTATTTAGATCTTGATTCTAATGAACGCTGTAAATCTCTTATTAAGATTACAGGTGATGTTCCACCATCACTTTTCCATGATCAAATTACTAATCAAACCTTGGAAAGTATTAGGAGTATGCAGCTTATTCAAAAAACAAATGGAGAGAAGGGGTCCAATAGATACATTATTAGTAACTGTCAGACCTTAGAAAATATTTTAGAACTTTTTGCAATGTGCCGATTAAGCAATTGGAGAGAGCCTGATGTTGATTTTATCCCATTATTTGAGACCATTACTGACTTAGAAAAGTCCGAAGAAGTGATGCGTGAATTATTTAAAAATTCGATTTATAAAAATCATTTAGCCAGAAGAAAAATGAAGCAAACTGTAATGCTTGGCTTTTCTGACGGAACAAAAGATGGAGGTTATTTTATGGCAAATTGGAGTATTTATTTAGCTAAAGAAAATCTCAGTAAACTTGCATCAGAATTTGGAATACAAATTGTGTTTTTTGATGGAAGAGGAGGCCCCCCTGCAAGAGGAGGAGGGAATACTCATGAGTTTTATGCTTCAATGGGAGATACCATTCAAAGTGATGACATTCAGCTTACAGTCCAAGGGCAAACGATAAGTTCAAACTTCGGCACATTGGATTCTTCTCAATATAATTTAGAGCAGTTGTTGAGTTCTGGTATAGAAAATCAAATATTTAATCCTGGTAAAAACAATCTCTCATCTAAAGATAAATTATTAATGGAATCGGTTGCTGCCTTAAGTTACAGTGCTTATAAAGATTTTAAAGCACATCCGATGTTTATCCCATATTTGGAGCGAATGTCGACTCTCCCTTATTATGCAAAAGCAAATATCGGAAGTCGTCCCACAAAACGTGGAAAATCAACATCCCTTCAATTTGAGGATTTAAGAGCAATACCCTTTGTAGGAAGCTGGAGTCAATTAAAGCAGAATGTTCCTGGTTTTTTTGGATTAGGAATAGCTTTACAGACAATTATTGATCAAGGTAAAATGAATGATCTAAAAAATCTGTATAAGAGTTCTCGTTTTTTTAGAACCCTTATATTTAATAGCATGATGAGTTTATCAAAATCTTTTTTTAAGCTTACAGAATACATGAAAGATGACAATGAATTTGGTTCTTTTTGGAAGTTAATTTATAAAGAATATACCCTCGCTAAAAAGGTTTTACTTGATATTAGTGGATTTAAATCTTTGATGCAAAATGAACCTGCAGGTAAGGCATCAATTGAAGCAAGAGAAGAAATTGTTCAGCCACTTTTAACAATTCAACAATTTGCTTTGATGCAACTACAAGATCTCAAAAATCAAAAAACAATTAAAAAAGAGAAAATAGAAGTATTCGAAGCTATGGTTACACGATCCTTGTTTGGAAATATTAATGCAAGTAGAAATTCTGCCTAATTAGATTCATAAAAATCAAATGCTTTATTAAACAATTTTTGAGAAACTTTTACGTCAATCTTAGGTGTTCCAATATTTTCTAGTAAGACAAAGTTGATTTCACGGGCGATGTTTTTTTTGTCATGATATAATAAGCTTTCAATTTTTTCACGATCAATTCTTTTGAATTTTAATTGTGGATAAAAACGTTTAAAAACATTTTTTATTTCAATAGCATCTATTTCAGGAAAATTACAGCAACAAACTGCTAAAAAGCTTTCTAAAACCATTCCCACTGCAATTGCCTCACCATGAAGCAGGCGTTTCTTTTTTTCATGTTTCAAGAAATAAGATTCAATAGCGTGTCCAAATGTATGCCCAAAATTTAAAATTTTACGCAGGTTTTTCTCTTCAGGATCTTTCGTAACAACAGATTTTTTGATTGATAGTGAGGGCTTTATAAATTTGGATATAATTGTTTTTTCCAAATGCTCAAGGTTTTTGAGTTGATCCCAATAAGACCTATCCGCTATAAGGCCATGCTTTAGCATTTCTGCAAATCCACTTCTAAGTTCTTTTTGGGGTAATGTATTCAACCATTTTGGGTCTAAAATTACATTTATTGGCTCCTTTATAATACCAATCTGATTTTTCAAAGACCCCATATTAATTCCTGTTTTACCTCCAACTGACGCGTCAACCATTGCCAGTAGTGTGGTTGGAATATTGTAAAAATCAATTCCTCTTTTAAATGCACAAGCTACAAAGCCTCCTAGGTCTGTTACAACACCACCACCCAAATTAATTAAAACTGAATTTCTATCAGCACCGAATTCAGACAATTGATACCATAATTTTTCACAGGTTTTTAAATTTTTATTTTCTTCTCCTGATGACATTAATAAAATTTTTGCTTCATTCAAACCTGTTAAATTCATGAATGTATCTAAGCAATATTTTTTAGTATTTGAATCAACTAATATGAAAATTGAGGTATATGCTTTTTTGAAATTTTTCGAAATATTTTTTAGAGCATTTGAACCAAAAGTGATATTAATTTTATTTTTCATGGGAGTAGTTTGAATTTTAAAAACTCTTACTAATATGGAGAATTAAATTTTATGTTTTTTTGATTTGATTGTTTGTTTTAAAATTTTTTTTTACACGATCTAAATCTCTTTTATTTTGTCGATCCTTGATGGTTTCTCTTTTATCATATAATTTTTTTCCTCGTGCCAAAGCAATTCGAATTTTGGCAATACCATTTTCATTTATAAAAAGTCTTAAAGGAATTATTGTTAATCCACCATTTTTAACCTGTTTATGAAGTTTATTTAGTTCTTTTTTATTTAAAAGAAGTTTACGTTGAGCTTTTGGTTTATGGTTAAACCGAGTACCAAAAGCATATTCATCTATATTAACATTCACGGTAAAAAGCTCACCTTTTTCGCTAAATTCACAAAAACCTTCAACAATAGAGGCCTTACTGTTCCGGATAGATTTAATTTCAGTTCCAGTAAGAACTATTCCCGCAGTGTACTCGTCAATGATTTCATATTCAAAGCGTGCACGTTTGTTTTGGATGTTAACATCTTTTGCCACCTTACAAAGATAATATTTATAGTTTCTCGGTTGAGCATGCTATTTTAAAAAAATATAGTTGTTCTAGATCTGTTAATTAATGTTGAATAAATCATTTGTATTTATTCAAATTGTTATTGTTAAGGGATGCTAATTTCTTAATTTTACAAATAAAAAATATATGCGACAAGACAAAACAATTTTTGAATTGATAGATAAAGAAAAACTTCGTCAATCCAACGGAATTGAGTTAATTGCCTCAGAAAATTTCACTAGCCCATCTGTAATTCAAGCTTGTGGTTCTGTCTTAACAAACAAGTATGCGGAAGGTTATCCTGGTAAACGTTATTATGGAGGTTGTGAAGTTGTAGACGAAGTGGAATTAATAGCAATAGATAGGGCAAAAACCCTTTTTGGAGCAGATTACGCAAATGTTCAGCCTCACTCTGGATCTCAAGCAAATACTGCAGTATTTCACGCTTTTTTAAAGCCAGGGGATAAAATACTAGGTTTTGATCTTGCTCATGGAGGCCATTTAACCCATGGCTCTCCCGTTAACTTTTCAGGTCGTTTATATGATGCTCATTTTTATGGTGTTGATAAGGAAACAGGCAGATTGAATTACGAAAATATTTTTTCTTTGGCACAAAATATAAAACCAAGAATGATTATTGCTGGGGCATCAGCTTACTCACGAGATATAGATTATGCTAAATTTCGCGAGATCGCAGATTCAGTAGGGGCATTCCTTTTAGCAGATATTTCACACCCTTCAGGGATGATAGCTACTGGACTTTTAAGCAATCCTATTCCACATTGTCATGTCGTGACTACTACAACTCACAAAACTCTAAGAGGCCCTCGTGGAGGTCTTATTTTAATGGGTAAAGATTTTGATAACCCATTTGGTTTAAAACTAAAAAACGGTCAATCACAAAAGATGTCTCATATTTTAAATATGGCCGTTTTTCCTGGGAACCAAGGTGGTCCATTGATGCACATAATAGCCGCAAAGGCAATTGCATTCGAAGAAGCACTTCAAGCAAGCTTCAAAACTTATATGAAACAAGTAAGAGATAACGCTCAAGCAATGGCAAAAGCTTTTATTGATCTCGACTATCAGCTAATCTCAGGGGGAACCGATAACCACATGATGCTAATTGATTTGAGAAATAAAAATATTACTGGAAAAGATGCTGAACTTGCATTAGTTAAAGCAGATATTACGGCTAATAAAAATATGGTCCCTTTTGATGATAAATCTCCTTTTGTAACTTCAGGCATCCGATTGGGAACAGCTGCAATTACAACTAGGGGACTTAAAGAAGATGATATGAAAAATATAGTTAATCTTATAGATCGCGTACTTTCGAATTTAGGAAATCCTGATGTCTTAGATACTGTTGCTAATGAGGTTCATGTCTTAATGGAAGGAAGGGAGCTATTTAATTCCTAATTTTTCAATAAATCTATTATTGATTTTGGTATTTTTTCCAATTTTCCATTAACCCTATTTACATAACACCATTTTGTATTGCAACGAGTTATAAGTTTTTTTGTGGGCATTATAAAAAATTCAACTATTCTTTCTGAAATATAGTCTTGAGTTTTCCCAACATAAGTGTTGATTAATAATTCATCTTCGAGTTTCGCTGAGTATTTATAATCAATTTGATGACTTCGAACTACCCAAAAATGGTGCCTGTCAATATTTTCGCCGGCAAGAGAGTCCCAGTGTTTTTTTGCCACTTCTTGAACCCAAAGTAAATATTGAACATTGTTAACGTGGTTTAAGTCATCTAAATAATCAGTAATCACTCTCTTTTTTATGGAAAAAACTTTCATTATTTTTCAATGATATTAACCTCAAAGAGCTTATCCCAGTTTTTTCCAGTGACAAAAAAAGTTTTCCGTTTTTTATGATAAGCAATACCATTAAAAACGTTAAGCTGTGAGTGCTGACTAGTCTTTTCTTTTAAGCCAGAAAAATCTACTACTCCTTCGACTGCTCCATTCTTGGGATTTATAATAACAACTACATCTTTTTGAAATTGATATGTATTAGCGAAAATTTTACCATCCACCCATTCCAATTCATTTAGATTTTTTATTGCTAATTTATTTGTCATTACTTGAATACTGCTTTCTTCAAAAAAATTTTTAGAATTAATTTGCCAAATCCTTTCGCTTCCATCAGATTTATATAATTTATTTCCGTCATTGCATAGCCCCCAACCTTCTTTACTTTCTTGATAAGGGAATGATTTTTCAATATTTAAACTAGTTTTATCATAAACAAATCCTTTTTGCGATTTCCAGGTTAGTTGAATTATTTGGTTTTCCAATATTGTTAAACCCTCACCAAAAAATGATTTATCTAAAGGCTTATTTTTCAGAATTTCTCCATTTCTATAATCAACCGTCCTTAAGGAGGATTTTCCGTTAAGGCCAGTACTTTCATAAAGTAAATCTCCGTCAAACTCAAGGCCCTGAGTATAGGCGGTGATATCGTGTGGATAAGTGTTTATGACTTCATATGTAAAAAGTTTTGGAGCTTGACTAGCAAGAAGTGTAAATATTGTTGTACTCTCAAAGCTCTTATCTTTTTGTGTCAATACTGCCTTAATTTGATATTCTCCGAGTGGATCGGTATCTAAAAACTGATGATTAGAACTTATTGGCTGGTCATTTAGAAAGTATTTTACTTTAAAGTTTTCAAGGGAGGACTTTACGCTAAGCTGTAATTGGGAACCAGCTTTAGCCTTATTTGCTTTTTGACCAGTTTTAATTTTAATAATTGGGTCTTTTACAGTGCCGCAACTTAAGACAAGAAAGACTGATAGCAGGCTGATAAATACTTTCATATTTTCCTAATTTGGCAAGAATTATTAAAATACTAAATTAAGAATTTAAAACTATTGTCGAAATCATCCTAAGAGGTTATATTTGTTTCTGGGCAAGTCCTATACAACCAGCTCCTGTTTAATCCCCCAGGGCGGGAACGCAGCAAGGGTATACGGTTGTAGCGGTGTGATATAGTTAGCTTGCCCTTTTTTTAATTCAATCTAAATGCAAAAAGTAGTTTTAATTACTGGCGCCTCCTCCGGCTTAGGTCTAGCTACCGCATTTCATTTGACAAATAGAGGGTATTTTGTATTTGGTACTAGTCGTAATCCTGATAAATTTACTCAACCAGTTCCCTTTGAACTTTTACCTTTAGAAATTACTGACATTAATTCTATTGAAACATGTGTAGCGGAAGTTATAAAGCGTAAAAAGAGAGTGGATGTTTTGATTAATAATGCAGGGGTTGGAATAACAGGACCTATCGAGGAATTAGATATTAAAGCCATTTCTTCCAATTTTAACACTAATTGTTTTGGACCATTGCAAATGATAAAGTCTGTTCTTCCAAAAATGCGCGAACAGTCGTCAGGAACAATTATAAATATTACTTCTATAGGTGGCTATATGGGATTACCTTTCAGAGGTCCCTATTCTGCATCTAAAAGCGCATTATCAATTATCACTGAAAGCCTAAGTATGGAGGTCAAAAATTTTGGAATTAAAGTTGTATGTCTGGCTCCAGGAGATTTTGCTACAGATATTGCATCTAGAAGGTATCACTCTCCAGCACTTGAAAAATCTCCTTATAAAAAATATAAAGAAAGCCTTGATACTATGAATAAACATGTAGATCAAGGAAATAATCCTAATGAAATAGCAATAGCTATTGATAAAATTTTATCTAAAAAAAATCCAAAGCTTCATTACGAAGTAGGTTCTTTTTTACAAAAATTATCTAAAACATTAAAAAAAATTCTCCCAAGCCGTATATTTGAGAAAATCATTATGAATCATTATAACCTTTAAACCCAGATGAAATTTTTTATTGATACTGCTAATTTAGACCAAATACGTGAAGCTCAATCACTTGGAGTTTTAGATGGTGTGACCACTAATCCTTCTCTTATGGCCAAGGAAGGCATTACTGGTCAAAATAATATTATCCAACATTATATTGATATTTGCGAAATTGTTGATGGAGATGTTTCTGCAGAAGTAATTGCAGTAGATTTTGATGGCATGGTTAAAGAGGGAAATAATTTAGCTTCATTGCATCCACAAATTGTAGTCAAAATCCCAATGATTGAAGATGGAATTAAAGCTTTAAAATACTTTTCTGACAATGGAATCAAAACTAATTGCACCCTAGTATTTTCATCTGGACAGGCTTTGCTTGCAGCGAAAGCAGGAGCATCATATGTTTCTCCGTTTATAGGTCGCTTGGATGATAATTCAACTGATGGATTGAATTTGATTGAAGAAATTCGTCTTGTTTATGATAATTATGCATATCAAACAGAAATATTAGCAGCCTCTGTACGTCATACTATGCACATAGTTAATTGTGCAAAAATTGGTGCTGATGTTATGACAGGACCACTTTCCGCGATTAAGGGTCTTTTAAATCACCCCTTAACTGATATTGGTCTGGCAAAATTTTTGTCTGATCATAAAAAAGGAAACTAGCTATAAATTATTTAATGTTTTTTCAAATTTAGGGTCAGAAAAATTTCCAAAACCTTCAATAATAATTCCTTTACCATCAACAATAATACTTTTATTTAATAAAGTCAAAACCCATGCCTTGCTCGATTTCTCAAAATCAATTAAAGCGAATTGATCTTCACTATTTATTTCCATCATTTTTTGTATTTGATCCACTAGAGCATTAAATGGTTGAATGCAAATTCCTACAAATCTAATATTTGGGTGTTGTTTCTGTAAAATCTTAACTCGCTCAAGGCTATTTCGGTACTGATTCATTTGAGTTTGCGACCAAAAATAAAATACAGAAGGTCTACCATCAGGAATTGAAGCACTATTTACTGTAAGACGAGATGAATTTTGCAATTGAATTTTTGGAAGGGCTTTGCCATAACCCATTGTGTTAATATCCTTATGTAAAGTCAGGACCTCAGATAAGTAGCTTGGAGAGTTATTAACTGTAGCATAATATTGAAGAAAGAGTTCGTGCTGACTATGATTTTTAAAAGTTAAAATCTCTTCAAAAGCAATTGCCCTAGCAATATTGTTACGAAGTAATCTTCCATTTATCAACTTATCTAAAACCTCTAAACGTCTTATGTTAAAGTCAGTAGTTTCTTTCGCTTTGAAATATGATTCGCCAGGATTTAAAGCATTTTGATTGATATAATTTATAACATAATTAACATATGGATCAAAAAAGGCTAAATCATTATCACCGAAATTTAAAAATCTGCGGTATGAAAAAAATAAACTATCCTCTTCAGGTGTCCATTGCGAGCCTCTTAATAAAGCATATCTTTCTTTGATATTAGCATATTGATAAATATAAGCAGCTTGTGTAACTTTTTGAGCTATAGGGCTTAGCTTATTAATAGAGTCCATTTGAATCCATAATTTCTTTTTTTCAAGAAGTAATGAATCAATGATTTTTTGAAATATTTTTTTATCGCTAGAATATTTTGAAGATAAATATTCACTTTCAGATTCCTTTTTTAAAAACAATTCAATTAAAAAATTATTCTTGGAGGCACCGATTCCAGAATATACTATGGATTCATCAAAGGCTGCAGCATTAATTCGAACCCAAATACTATCATTTTCTTCTAAAAGTAATGTTTGATATTCAGGAAGATGTTCCAATTTATATATACCATTTGATAAGGAATCGTATTTGCGTTTAAACTTTAAATCAGAATTCAACTCTAGCATTTCTATGATATTTGTTCCCTGATAGAGTGTAACATTTCTGGAAGAGGGATTTACAATTTGTCCACCAAGAAAAATCCCCGAAGGTTCGTTATTTTTGGAGTTACAACCCAGAAGAATTATTAAAATAATTAAGCCTAAAAGCACCTTTTTCATAATTTATTAAAAATACAATTTTTAATATGAAAATTCTTATTGAGGTCTTAAATAGCTTGTAGATATTTATGTAAGTTTGCCAATCAATAATTAGTTCTATGCTTTCAGTATCAAACCTTTCCGTTCAATTTGGAAAACGGGTCTTATTTGATGAAGTAAACGTTAGTTTTTTGCCAGGTAATTGTTATGGTATTATTGGCGCTAATGGAGCTGGCAAATCTACTTTTTTAAAAATAATTTCCGGTAAACAAGAAGCTAATTCAGGTAGTGTTCACTTAGAGCAAGGAAAAAGACTATCAATTTTGGAACAAAATCATAATGCTTACGATGAAAATGATGTTTTAGATACCGTTTTGCAAGGAAATAAAACACTTTATGACGTTAAAACTGAAATGGATACCCTATATACTAAAGATGATTTTTCTGATACTGATGGAGAAAGAGTAGGTGTGCTTCAGGTTGCCTATGAGGAAATGGATGGATGGAATTCTGAAAGTGAAGCAGCAGCTCTATTATCGAATCTTGGAATTTCAGAAAAACTTCATAATTCTCTTATGTTTGAATTAGATGGAAAGCAAAAAGTAAGAGTTTTATTAGCACAAGCTCTTTTTGGAAATCCTGACGTGCTTATAATGGATGAGCCAACTAACGATCTAGACTATGAAACTATTGCTTGGCTTGAGCAGTTTTTAGCTAATTATGAGAACACTGTTATTGTTGTATCACATGACCGTCATTTTTTAGATGCTGTTTGTACTCATATTTCCGATATTGATTATGGTAAAATAAATCATTATTCAGGGAACTATACTTTTTGGTATGAATCAAGTCAGCTGGCTACTCGTCAAAGAGCCCAACAAAATAAAAAAGCAGAAGAAAAGAAAAAAGAATTACAAGAATTTATTTCCCGTTTTTCTGCAAACGTAGCTAAGTCTAAACAAGCTACATCTCGAAAAAAGATGATAGAAAAATTAGATATTGAGGAGATAAGACCATCTAGCAGGCGATATCCTGCGATTATTTTTGAGCAGGAAAGAAAAGCAGGTGACCAAATTTTAAATGTTGAAAATCTATCAGCAAAATTAGAAGGAGAAATACTATTTAAAAATATACATCTTAATTTATCAAAAGGTGACAAGGTTATTGTTTTCTCCAAGGACTCACGTGCAACAAGTATTTTCTATGATATTCTTATGGGCAAAATTCAAGCAGATAGCGGCAAGTTTGATTGGGGTATTACAACTAGCCAAGCATATCTTCCAGTAGATCATGAAAATTATTTTGAAGAGTCAGTTTCACTAGTAGAGTGGTTGCGTAAATATTCTAAAACTGAAGAAGAGAGAGAGGAGCTATTCCTCCGTGGATTTTTAGGTAAAATGCTTTTTAGTGGTGAAGAGGCATTAAAAAATTCAAATGTTCTCTCTGGTGGAGAAAAAGTACGTTGTATGCTTTCTAAAATTATGATGGAGAGAGCAAACGTTCTTTTGCTTAACGAACCAACAAATCATTTAGATTTAGAATCTATTACTGCTTTTAACAACTCTTTAAAGAATTTTAAAGGTACTCTTTTGTGCAGTACAAGTGATCATGCTTTTTCTCAAACACTTGGTAATCGTATTGTTGAGTTAACCCCTAATGGGGCTATTGACCGTCACAGCACCTTTGATGATTATATGACAGATCCAAAAATCAAAGAATTAAGATTAAAAATGAGGTGATTTTTGGTGTTTATAAATAAATATTATTAGCTGATAAAAATTGTATTTTAGATTTAGTTAATTCTTTTACCAGAAAAATGCATAAAGTGCGGCCAAGATAATCATCAAAGCAAAAGAACCAATATTATAAAGAGCTGAAGTGTCAAAGACGCCTTCTTCTAATTCAATACCTTTCGAATCATCCTTATCTTTATTTTCCTTAATACTCACTAAAGCAATTACAAGCATTGAAAGAATAGCAGTTAGCCCCATTTGGTCAAGAAATGGAAGGGATGGGAATATGCTTCCTAACGATGATTCTGACAACCATCCTTTGGGTCCGACTTTGAAAAATAATGCAATTGGTATAGAAGCTAGTGCACCATAAATAGCACCTTTATTTGATGTCTTTTTCCAGAAAAGACCGAGAAGAAATACTGATAATATTCCAGGACTTACAATCCCAGTATATTCTTGAATGAACTGAAATGCTTGATCAATACCACCCAGGAGTGGTGCCATGATTGAAGCTATTATCAGGGCAACAAATGCTGATAATCTACCGACATTTACAGTTTCTGATTCCGAGGAATTTTTTTTAATTAATTGTTTGTATATATCCATTGTAAATATTGTTGCAGTTGAATTGAGCATTGAAGCTAAAGAGGATACAATTGCGGCAGCTAATGCAGCTACAGCTAATCCTTTAAGACCTGTAGGTAAAAATTGCATTAACCATGGATAAGCTTTGTCAGCTTGACTTGCTGAAGGGATATTTGCCATTCCAGCATCTCCCAAAGAAGATAGTAAATTAGGATCGTTTACAATTACATAAGCTGCTATTCCTGGAATAACAACAATTATAGGAATAATCATTTTTAATCCAGCTGCAAACAAAATTCCTTTTTGTGATTCCGCCAAAGACTTAGCAGCTAAAGTTCGCTGAATTATATACTGGTTAAAACCCCAATAATATAAGTTTGCGATCCACATTCCACCAATAAGAACTCCTATTCCAGGTAGATTCATATATTCAGGATTACTTTTTTCAAGAATCATATCAAATCGTTCTGGCACAGAATCATAAATTTTAATAAGCCCGTCAAAGAAGCCATCTCCTCCTGATACAGTATCTAAAGCTAAATATGTAGTAACAAATCCCCCTAAAACTAATACCACAACTTGGATTATATCAGTCCATGCAACTGCTGACAGACCTCCATAAAGTGAGTATGCTGCAGCAAAAGCAGCTAAACCAATAATAGCTGTGATCATATCAACGCCTAATATAGTTTGAAGTGCTAAACCACCTAAATATAAAACAGAAGCTAGGTTTACAAAAACATATAAACCAATCCAAAAAACAGCTAGAATTGTTTTTAATTGACTTGAATAGCGTTTTTCAACAAACTCAGGAATTGTATAGATTTCTTTCTTTATAAAAATAGGCAAGAAAAATTTTCCAACAACAATTAAAGTCAATGCAGCCATCCATTCATAAGTTGCTATCGCTAACCCCCCGGCAAAGCCTGAACCCGACATTCCTATAAATTGTTCTGCGGAAATATTGGCAGCTATCAGTGAAGCACCAATAGCCCACCAAGGAAGAGATTTACTCGCTAAAAAGTAATCTTCTGTACTTTTAGTTTCTCCTTTTTTATTTCGGGAAACCCATAATCCGACACCTAAAATTAGTACAGCATAAATTGCGAATATTCCATAATCAAGTGTTTCAAAACTAGTATTCATTCTTTATTTATTTTTATGTTGAATGAATTCTTTCCAAGTCCTTTTAAATATACAGAATAGACATTCAATCTAATTGGTTCGCAAAATAGAAAATATAGGAAGTTTAAAAAAGTTGTTCTAAGACTTTTTTTCCTTTTTTAATTTCATCCTCGTGAAGATATACTTCTTGTAATAGTGGAGTGGGAGTGCCGAAACCTGCCAAACGGGCTGATTCGCCTTGATCTTTAATTATAGGATTAATATTCTCTGAATTTAATGCATTTGTCAAGGCTAAAACAAGTATCTGTGACCCTTTGTACAAAAGATGATATTTTTTTTGTGTCACATTAATTGCTTTAAGTTTTATTGTAGCGATTATTCCAAATTGCTGGATTAAAGTTTTTTCCTAATGCAAAGCCAAAATAAATAACAACAGACGCAATAGCTTTGAAAATGAAAAATAAAAGCATCCAATAAGTAGAAACATCTGGAGTTCTAGTAAAAAAAGTAATTGGAGTTAACTCAGTAACTACAAGGCTAAAAATAAAAATTGAAATTAATAAATTCCAAATATTTTTAAATGGCCACATAAAAATCTTTCGCATCGGGCTTAAATCATTACCCCATTTATGAACTAAATAGAAGTAATCGTTACCTAAGGGAACGAAAAGGAGAGGATCATCAGTTTTTTTTAAACGAAATAATATAGAAGGGGCCATTACTTTATATTCACCAAGTTTTGTGTCGTGGAGGTTTTCAATTCTATCTATTTCTTTAATGGCTTCCTCGGGTAAATCATTTTTAAAATATTTAATATCTAAAAAACGTAAACGATAATCAATACAAATTTTCTTAATATGATCAAGATGAAATATTTTTTGCTTATTTAATAGATCAAGATCAAAGTTATTTAGACGTTTTATTCCTAAATCCTTAATAATTTGATTTATTTGATCCTGAGTATCTTTTATAGATAATCCTCGAACCTTACATAAGGCATCTTCAATATTAGTTCTTTTTAATAGTCTCACTTTCATTTTTCCTTTTCATTTTAGAACAAAAATATAAATAATTCGATAAAATTTTAATAAATTTTTAGCGTAATTCTGCATCAAACTCTTTGATAAAGTTTCCTTTTAATTTTTCCATTATTTTATCGATATGTTTATCAGTTAGGGTCTTATTTTGATCTTGGAAAGTAAATGTTATTCCATAGGATTTTTTCCCCTTTGGTAGCTTTTTGTCTTCAAATACATCGAATAGTTGAACAGATTTAAGAATTTTACGCTCGGTTTTGTAGGAAATATTTTCCAAGGATTCAAAAGATACTTCTTTATCTATTAATAATGCAAAGTCACGTTTCATAACAGGAAATCTTGGTACATCCTTATATTTTAGCGGACTTAAAAAAGCTTTTTCAGTAATTTTATTCCAGTCTAAGTCTGCAATATATATATCTTCATCTATATTATAAGTTTCCTTTAGTTTTTTTGAAATTAGACCAAAATATCCGTAAGATTTTTTTCGATGAATCAATTCAAAAGCAATATCAAAATTAGGATGATTGGTTTCATCAAAATTTAAATTATCATAGCCTAGTGAGTGAAATAGATCAATTAGGACACCTTTTCCATAGAAAAAAAGATTAGGTGGATTTTTTAAATCCCAATGAGAATTTAATGATAAGCCAACTAAAGATAACGTCAAGCGCTTTGACTCATGATAATTGTTATCCTTAACGCCGTAAATATTACCAAATTCATATAATTTAAGATCCTTGTTTTGACGATTTAAATTGAAAGCAATAACCTGTAAAGCATTTATTGTTAGGGATTGACGCATAATAGACAATTCTTTGCCCAGGGGATTTAAAATTTTAACAGGATTATAAAAATCACCACTAGCATTTGGATTAGTAAGAGAATTATTTATAGTCTCTATAAAACCCTGACCATTTAATTTGTTAGCTATCGTTGATTCTAATTTGTGAAGACTTTTCCACTGATATGCTGGGCTTGCTTCATATTTCAAGGGAACATCTAATATTTTATTGTAGCCATAAATACGCAATATCTCTTCAATTACGTCCGCTGGGCGAGTTACATCAACTCTGTATCTGGGAATTGTAATTCCAATGCCTGATTCTGATACACTATTTATTTCAATTTCTAATGCATTCAAAATTGCATTTAATTTTTTTTCGTCAATTTCTTGACCGATTGTTTTATTTAATTCTGTGTATGAAAGGAATATTTTAGAAGGCTCTTCAAGAGGTCTAGTTACTTCTTGTATATCACTTGAAATTATTCCACCAGCAAGATCTCTAATCAAAATAGCTGCTCGCTTTAAGGCATAAACCCCAATTTCAGGATCAATACCTCTTTCAAATCTAAAGGAGGCATCAGTATTTAATCCATGTCTTTTTGCTGTCTTACGAATACTAATAGGATCAAAATATGCACTTTCGATAAAGACATTAGTTGTTTGGTCCTCAACTCCTGAATCAATACCACCAAAAATACCTGCAATACAATGTGCCTTTTTGTTATCACATATCATCAAATCTTCTTGATTCAATTCACGTTTATTACCGTCAAGGGTTACAAAAGTTGTCTTTGAGGAACATGTTTTAACAATAATGTCTCCATTTATCTTATCCGCATCAAAAGCATGGAGAGGTTGTCCAATTTCATGTAGTAAATAATTTGTTACATCAACTACGTTATTTTTCGGAGTAATTCCGATAGCTTTTAAACGGTTTTGAATCCACTGAGGCGAGGGACTAATTTTAACATTTGTTATGGTGATTCCGTGATATTGAGGACAACGATGTTCATCTTCTACTTTTATGGATATTGTACTTTGAGTATTATCAACGTGAAATGACGAGGTTTCAGGTAAATTCCATTCATTAGGTATATCATTTAAAATACAGGCTGCCCTTAAATCTCTAGCTACGCCCATATGACTCATGGCATCAGCTCTATTAGGAGTTAGACCAATATCAAAAATTACATCTTCTTCAATATTAAAAATAGAAGCTCCAGCTTCTCCAATTTTACAATCTTTATCTAATACTAAAATTCCGTCATGGTTATTGCTAAGACCTAGTTCATCTTCAGCACAAATCATACCTTCACTAATTTCACCTCTAATTTTTCCTTTTGAAATTTTCAATGAAGTACCGTTAAACATATTGAGTGTTGTTCCAATTGTTGCTACTAAGACTTTTTGGCCTTTTGCTACATTAGGTGCTCCACAGACGATGCTTAGATTTGTATCACCACCAATATCCACTTTGGTTACCTTTAAACGATCAGCATTCGGATGCTTACCGCAATTTATAACTTTTCCTACAACAACGCCTTTAAGTCCACCCTTTATACTTTCATAAGTTTCAATATTTTCAACCTCTAAGCCTAAATTTGTAAGTAAAATAGAAATCTCATTTACGGGTATGTCAATTTTAATAAATTGCCTCAACCAATTATGTGATATTTTCAAAGGAAATAGATTTTTAATTTAATATCAACAAATATAAGAATCTCTTTGTGCATATTTAACTTATGAAATTCCAAATATTAGATTCGATATTAATGGTTGAAAGAGTCCTCTTAATAATCTGATTTTCAGCTTTTTCAAGATTAGGGTCTTTTTTGAGGATTTGATTTGCAGTATCGCGAGCAACTTTAAGTAATTTATTGTCTTTTATAATATCGGCAATTTTTAATTTTAAAATCCCACTTTGCTGTGTACCCATCAAATTGCCAGGACCACGAAGACGTAAATCGACTTCTGCGATCTCAAATCCATCATTGGTTTTTACCATTGTTTCTAATCTGGTTTTTCCTTCTTGTGATATTTTAGTTCCGCTCATTAGTATACAATAGCTTTGGTCCGATCCACGGCCAACACGACCACGTAATTGATGTAATTGCGATAATCCAAATCTCTCAGCACTTTCAATTACCATTACTGATGCGTTAGGTACATTAACGCCAACCTCAATTACTGTTGTGGCAACCATAATTTGTGTTTTACCTTCTACAAAGCGTTTCATTTCAAAAGATTTATTTTCAGGTTTCATCTGTCCATGAACTATACTTATTTGATATTCTGGCTGAGGAAAACTCCTTGATATACTATCATATCCATCCATTAGATCTTTATAATCTAACTTTTCTGATTCTTTAATTAGAGGGTATACCATGTAAATCTGACGTCCTAACTTTATTTGTTCTTTGACAAAAGCAAATACACCCAAACGTTTTTTATCATTTCTATGAGATGTTTTAACAGGTCTTCGTCCTGGTGGAAGACTGTCAATAACAGAAACATCTAAATCACCATAAATACTCATTGCTAGTGTTCTTGGTATTGGAGTTGCTGTCATTACCAATATATGTGGTGGTATTTTATTTTTTACCCATAATTTAGCTCGTTGTGCAACCCCAAATCGATGTTGTTCGTCGATTATAGATAGCCCCAGGTTTTTGAATTTTACCTTTTCTTCCAATACCGCATGCGTTCCAACTAAGATGCTTAGTTCTCCTGATTCTAATTCATGATGAATTATTTTACGATCTTTCAACTTGGTACTTCCTGTTAATAGTTTAATTTTTATATGACTACCGTCTAATAGTTCAATGATTGATTGATAGTGTTGTTTTGCCAAAATCTCAGTAGGAGCAACTAAAGAAGTTTGAAAACCATTATCAATTGCAATTAACATAATTAATAATGCTACTATTGTTTTGCCTGAACCTACGTCCCCCTGAAGTAAACGATTCATTTGTCTGCCAGAACCCAAGTCATTCCTGATCTCTTTTATTACTCGTTTTTGAGCATCTGTCAAATTAAAGGGAAGGTGCTCTTTAAAAAAAATGTTAAAAGCACTTCCAACTTTAGAGAAAACAAACCCTCGAATTTTTTTTTTGCGTTGTAAATTCTTCAAAAGTAATTGAAGTTGCATGTAAAAGAATTCTTCAAATTTGAGTCTTGATTCAGCATTAACTAAATCTTTATGTGAATTTGGATAATGAATTTCTTTTAAGGCTTTTGATTTTGCAATAAACTTATAATGATCTATGATATATATTGGAAGAGTTTCTTTAAATGCTTCACCGGCTTTTTCAATCAAATGTGTCATTAATTTTTGGATTACTCGCTGAGAAATACCTTTATTAATAAGTTTCTCTGTGGATGGATAAATAGGATAAAAATCAGCCCTTAATTTATTTTGAAAATTAATTTCTAAATCCATTTCAGGATGTGCCATATTAGCGCGTCCACCAAACCAATTTAATCGACCAAATATTACATAATCTTGATTCAATTTTAAACTATCACGAATCCATTTTAAGCCACGAAACCAAACTAATTCCATAACTCCAGTTTCATCCTCAAACTTAGCGATCATGCGTTTCCCCCTCTTTTGACTTACATATTCAATACTTGTAATTTTCCCTTTAATTTGAACCTCTGAATTATTTTGTGGAAGTTTATTAATACTATGGAATTGGCTACGGTCAATGTATCGGTTTGGAAAGAAGTGGAGTAAGTCTTGAAATGTTTTAATATTTAATTCTTCATTCAATAGACGTGCCCTTTCTGGACCTACACCTTTTAAAAATTCAATTGCAGTTTGACCTCCACCCATTCTTATAGATTTACATCAGAAATTAGATTATTTAATTTATGTGTTTTAAATATTAATACTAAATCAATTTAAATAATCTAAACTCAGATTAACCATTGCCTTAACTCCATAGATAAGACCAGCATCATCTATCATAAATTCTGGGGTATGGTGTGAAGGCGCATTCTCTGATTTATTTCCTTGAATAAGACCACCTAAATAAAAATAAAATCCAGGAATTTTTTCTTGAAAAGCCGAAAAGTCTTCAGCTAAGGTCACAGCATTTACTTCAACAACCTGCTTTTCTCCGAGTGCTTTTTTAAGACTTGATACAGCAAATCGAGTAAGTTCTGGATCATTATAAGTAAGAGCAGCAGACTCAGTTATATCGACACTTGCAGTTCCACCATAAGCCATCGCTAT
>CABYBK010000005.1 GCA_902517245.1 uncultured Bacteroidota bacterium
GATCAACTTCTTTAATTGACAGGGCTCTGATGTCTTGGGGTAAATTGAAATTAAAATTATCCAAAAAACCATCAAGATTTTTAATTTGATAATCTTCTATAAACAACTCAAATGCAGTTTCATTAGCAGAAACCATGGCATCTGTTCTTCCTGAACCAAGGGTTTTGAAAACTTTTTTTTTCAAAATAAAATTTAATGTCTTGTCAATCATTAGATGTACAGTTTTATGTTTCGTTTGTTTTTGCCAACCATGGAAACGATAACCTAAAAATTGAATTTTGATTAAATAGTAAAAACTTTTTTTTGTCATAGAATTTATCAGACAATTAATTTACATCGATAAAACTAATTTAAGATTAGATAAAATGAAAATACAAAATTAGTCATCTGTTGTAGCTCTTCTTTTTTTTGATGCTAAATATACACCCGTAAAAACAAGTATACACGCAAGAATTTTTATGCTGTCAAGGAGGTCATTTCCTGTAATTACTGCATATATAATAGTGATTATCGGCTGAAGGTATGTAAAGGCTCCTATAGTTGTTGCAGGGAGAGTTTTTAATGCATAAACATTTAGCATATATGTTAAAAATGTAGTACCCACTATAACAAAACCAATTCGCCAAATTGCTTCAAATGGTAATGTATTCCATGAAATTTCGAGAAATTCAGTAATTGTAAATGGGAAGGTATAAATAACACCAAGTAAAAACATCCATTTCATTAAAGTTATCGTGCTGTATTTTTTTGTTAGAGGTTTAACCATCACAAGATAAGCTCCAAAACAAGTTGCATTTATCAATAACATAATATTACCTAAAGAAACATTGGGGGCATTTATTACTCTACTGGAATTACCGTAAAGTATTAGTAAAACGGCTCCTATAAATCCTAAAATTATTCCTAAGACTTTAAATCTAGTTAGTTTTTCATTAAGGAAAAAAGCAGATAAAATCAAAATAATGATTGGGGTCAAGGTTACAATTACTCCACTATTTATGGGAGTTGAAAGTTGAAGACCTTTAAAAAACATTAACATATTTATGCACATTCCAAATAAGGCAGCAATTGCAATTCTAAAAAAGTCTTTTCGTTCGATAGTTTCTTTAGGCATAATTAAACTAACGGACCAAAATAGAATAGAAGCACCAATAACCCGAAGCATGATAAATCCAAAAGGACCAACATAATGAGGCATCACTACTTTGGCAATAGTATGATTCATACCATATATTGTAGTAGCACCAAAGGCAGCAAGTAATGCTAGAGCCCTATTGTTCATTTAAAAATGATTTAGCTGCTGATATAGTTTTAGATGAATTTCCAACGAAAATATGTCCATCATATAGTAATACTGGACGCTTCAAAAAGGTGTAGTGCTCCAAAAGAAGTGATTTATATTTTTGTTCATTTAGTTTTACATCTTTTAGGCTTAGCTTTTTAAAAAGTTGAGCTCGTTTATTTACAAGGGCCTCATAACTACCAACCATTTTATATAACACATCTAATTGAGAAACAGTAATAGGATTTTTCTTAATATCAATTTGAGATATACTTTCATCCATAGGAAGTTCATTTAAAATTCTTTTACAAGTATCACAGCTACTTAAGTAGAAAAATCTTCTCATAATATTATTTTAATATTACAAATAAAAATCATTTTTATTGAACATAAGTGTTTTGCCTAAAATCAAATACCTTTACATGGTTAAATTTTGACAATGAAAGAAAAACTTCATTTTAATAGCGCAACAATTCATGGAGGGCAAAATCCTGACAAAGCTTATGGAGCTGTAATGCCGCCAATTTACCAAACTTCA
This sequence comes from uncultured Bacteroidota bacterium, assembly GCA_902517245.1. GTDB lineage: Bacteria > Bacteroidota > Bacteroidia > Flavobacteriales > Flavobacteriaceae > MS024-2A. The sequence continues at coordinate 1,821 of CABYBK010000005.1, forward strand.
ACCTATGCTCAGTCTACTCCTGGTGGTCATAAAGGTTTTGAATATAGTAGAACACATAATCCAACTCGTCAAGCTTTAGAAAGGTCTTTAGCAAGCATTGAGGAAGGAGCTTATGGATTTGCTTTTGGATCTGGTCTTGCCGCAATGGACGCAGTATTAAAATTATTAAAACCAGGAGATGAAATTATTTCTACAGATGACCTCTATGGTGGGTCATACCGTTTATTTAAAAAAATATTTGAAGATTTTGGGCTAAAGTTTCATTTTGTCCCTATGCACAATACGGAATACATAGGTTCTAAAATTAATAAGAAAACAAAATTGATTTGGGTTGAAACTCCTACAAACCCTATGATGAATATCATTGATATCAAATCTATTGTTAATTTAGTAAAAGGGAAAGATATTTTAGTAGCCGTTGATAACACATTTGCTTCTTCATATATTCAACAACCTTTAATTTTGGGTGCAGATATTGTAATGCACTCTGCAACTAAATATCTTGCTGGTCACTCGGATGTAGTTCTTGGAGCTTTAATACTAAATGACCCTAGTCTTGCTGAAAAAATTGGTTTTATCCAAAATGCTAGTGGCGCTATCTGCGGACCAATGGATAGTTTTTTAACTTTAAGAGGAATTAAAACCTTGCACGTTCGCATGCAAAGGCATTGTGAAAATACAGCCACAATTGCACATTTTTTAAATAGCCATCCCAAAATAGAAAAGGTTTATTGGCCTGGGTTTGAATCTCATCCTAATCATAAAGTAGCAAAAGCTCAGATGAAAGATTATGGAGGTATGCTATCTTTCATTACTAAAGGAGCAAATTATGAAGCAGCTATAAGTATTGTAGAGCGTTTAAAGCTTTTTACTCTTGCAGAATCTTTGGGCGGTGTGGAAAGTTTAGCCGGACATCCTGCTAGCATGACTCATGCATCTATTCCTAAAAAAGTCAGAGAAAAAAGTGGTGTAGTGGATGCTTTAATTCGTTTAAGTGTTGGAATCGAGGATGTACGTGACTTGATCTCTGATTTAGAAAAAGCGATAGGTTAATAAACGATCAATGGACATTTCAGGGGGAAAGATAATTTATTTTGCATCTGATCAACACTTTGGAGCCCCAACAGGATTCTTAAGCAAACAACGCGAAAGTATTTTTATCAAATGGCTTGAACAAATTGAAAAAAATGCTGCTGCTATTTTTTTATTAGGGGATTTATTCGATTTTTGGTTTGAATATAAAACAGTTATTCCTAAAAGATATGTAAGGATATTAGGCAAATTAGCTTCTGTCGCTGACAGAGGAATTCCAATACATTTTTTTGTTGGAAATCATGATTTATGGATGAAAGATTATTTTGAAACAGAATTAAACATATCAGTTTATCATAAACAAAAAGAATTTATATTTAATTCAAAAACCTTTTTTATTGCCCATGGAGATGGCTTGGGTCCAAATGATAAAGGGTATAAATTGATTAAAAAAATTTTCACAAATTCTTTGGCCAAGAGGTTATTTCAAGCATTACATCCAGATATAGGAATACGCCTTGGAAATTATTTTTCATTGAAAAATAAGTTGATTACAAAGGACAATGATTTAGCCTTCATGGGTGAAGAAAAAGAATGGTTAGCATTGTATGCTAAACGCAAGCTGAAGGAAAAGCATCGTGATTATTTTATTTTTGGACACAGGCATATTCCGATGGAAATTAAATTAAAGGACAATTCAACATATATCAATTTAGGAGATTGGGTTTCACATTATACTTATGCAACTTTTGATGGAAGTTGTCTTGAGCTTAAAAAGTGGAAAGTCAAATAGTAGCATGATAGAACAAAAATCTTTAATTCTTGAAAATGCAGTTATTGTAGGAGTCATTAACGGAAGGAAGAATGAAAATCAATCTAGAGAGTATATGGATGAATTGGAATTTTTGACATATACTGCTGGTGGAAAAGTTCTAAATCGATTCACCCAAAAGATTGATCCACCCAATCCTAAAACCTTTATAGGAACTGGGAAAATGTTGGAAGTTTTTGATTTTGTAAAAAAAAATGACATTTCTTCTATTATTTTTGATGATGAGTTAACTCCAGCTCAACAGGGAAACATTGAGAAAATTCTAAAAATTAAAGTTCTTGACAGGACTGGACTTATTTTAGATATTTTTGCTCAGCGAGCTAAAACTAGCTATGCTCGAACTCAAGTTGAGCTTGCCCAATATCAATATTTACTACCACGCTTAAAAGGTCTATGGACCCACTTGGAGCGTCAAAAAGGAGGAATTGGTATGAGAGGACCAGGTGAAACTGAAATTGAAACGGATCGGAGAATTGTGAGAGATAAAATCTCTTTGCTTAAAAAAAAATTAATTACTATCGATAAACAAATGGCTACTCAAAGAGGTAATCGAGGAGCTCTAGTCAGAGTAGCATTGGTTGGATATACAAATGTTGGGAAATCAACTTTAATGAATGTCATTGCAAAGAGTGACGTTTTTGCTGAGAATAAACTTTTTGCAACCCTCGACACTACAGTAAGAAAAGTAGTAATAGGAAATCTCCCTTTTTTATTAAGTGATACTGTAGGATTTATAAGAAAATTACCAACTCAATTGGTAGAATCATTTAAAAGTACACTTGATGAGGTCCAGGAAGCTGATCTATTACTTCATATAGTTGATATTTCTCATCCTAATTTTGAAGAACATATAGAATCAGTTAATCAAATTCTTAAAGAAATAAAAAGCCTTGATAAACCCACTTATATGGTCTTCAACAAGATTGATATCTATGAGCCTAAATACTGGGATGAAACGGAATTAGTTGAGTCAAGAGGAAAGAAACATTATAGCATCGAGGAATGGAAACAAACTTGGATGAGTACGATGAACGGGCAAGCACTTTTTATTTCTGCTAAAAATAAAATGAATATTAAAGAGTTTAGAAATAAAGTTTATGATGAGGCACGAAAAATACATGTTACCCGCTTTCCATATAATCATTTCTTATACCCTGAAATTTTAAATGAAGAATAGAATAAAATTTTGACAATGATATATTAAACTGACCTATTATTTACGTATGCATTGGCTTGACTTGTAGGAAGTATAACTATATCTGCAATATTTACTTTTTCCGGGACTTGAGTCATGTATAAAATGGCATCCGCTATATCTTCAGCATTTAGGGCATTCATTCCTTCATAGACCTGTTTTGATCTTTTTTGATCGCCTTTAAAACGAATATACGAGAACTCAGTTTCTACTAAGCCTGGGTGAATTGCTCCTACTCTAATCCCAAGAGGATTTAGATCAACTCTTAAGCCTTTAGTAAAAGAATCAACAGCAGCTTTACTACTACAATATACACTTCCATCAGGGTATACCTCTTTTGCTGCGATAGATCCCAAATTGATTATTTGTCCTTTTTGTTTTTCAACCATAAAAGGAAGTACTGCCTTGGTTACATACATTAAGCCCTTAACATTACTATCAATCATTGCATCCCAATCATCTAAATTTGCTGTTTGAGCAGAATCCATCCCATGTGCATTTCCTGCATTATTGATCAGTACATCAATTTTTTTAAACTCTTTAGGGAGACTTTCTATAGCCTTAAAAACGGCCTTTTTATCTCTAACATCAAATATGAGAGACTGGTGATTTTCGCCTAAGTCTTTTACTAAAACATCCAGTTTTTCTTTTCTTCTTCCACATAATATCAATCTAGCTCCTACATTAGCAAAACGGATTGCAGTTGCCCTACCAATTCCACTTGTGGCACCTGTAATTAAAATAATTTTATTTTTCATATTATTAAGGTAAAGGTTTTCCCATACTGGCCTCAAGTAACAAAAACCAGTCTATAATATCGATTTTTATATCTATTGCCTCGATTGATTTTTTCATTCTTTTAACAGAGGTTGTACCCACAACGGGATATATTTTTGAGGGATTACAAATTAACCAAGCTAAAAGAAGTTGATCCTCTGAACAATTATATTTATTACATAAAGGGACTATTACCTTTTGAATTCGTTGTTTTTGAATGGAATTTTCCTTAAAATAAGATCCGAGTGGGCTCCATGCCATGGCTCCTATATTTTGATATTTCATATGGTCTAAAGTTCCATCAAACATTGGAATCTCATAAGTTAGTGAGCACTCCAACTGGTTCCAATTTATTGAGACTTCTTTTTGAAGTAATTGCATTTGTGAAGAAGTAAAGTTGGAAACCCCAAGCTGTTTTACTTTTCCTTCTTTTTGGAGCTTTTGAAATTCCTCAGCTACTATAGCACCATCAATCAGTGGGCTAGGGCGATGAAGCAAGAGTAGATCGATATAGTCTGTTTGTAGTTTAAGTAATGAGTTTTCTACACTCATTCGAATGTGAGAGGCACTATAATCATAATGCTTTACTGGAAGTGGCCTTTCTTCACAGGGCATTTGGATTCCACATTTTGTGATAAATTGAACATTTTCACGTGGTATTCCACTTTCTTTAAATGCTATTCCAAATTCTTTTTCTGTAGTATAGCCGCCATAGATATCAGCGTGATCAAAAGTGGAAATTCCCAAACTCGTCGCTTCTTCAATAAGTGCCCTCATTTTTTTTGTAGAAAAATGGCTTCCCCATGATCCCCATGTCATAGTTCCGGAAATTATTCTCGAAAAAGGTTTCATTTTGACAGAATATTATTTTTTACATTCTAAATTAGAAACAATTGGGGGTTTTCTGATTTTGGAACTATTCAATTTTTAACCAATTGTTAACAATGAAATGACAATATATTTTTGAAATTTGCAATCCTAAAAAATATAGATATTCCTATGGAAAGCAATACGAATCAAACGGTCGATATTAAGGCCATAAATGAGAAAATTGAAAAGGAAAGTGCATTTGTAGATTTACTTACTCTAGAGATGAAGAAGGTAATTGTAGGACAAAAGCAAATGGTTGACCGCCTACTTATTGGTCTTCTAGGGAAAGGACATATCCTTTTAGAGGGAGTTCCTGGTCTTGCAAAGACGCTAGCTATTAACACACTAAGCCAAGCTGTAAAAGGGAGGTTTAGCCGGATTCAGTTCACCCCAGACCTTCTTCCTGCAGATGTAGTTGGAACAATGATTTATAATATCAAACAGAATGATTTTTCTATCAAAAAAGGCCCTGTTTTTGCTAATTTTGTTTTAGCAGACGAAATTAATAGAGCGCCAGCAAAAGTACAATCTGCCCTTCTAGAGGCAATGCAAGAGAAGCAAGTAACTATTGGAGATACAACTTTTAAGCTTCAAGCCCCTTTCTTAGTGATGGCAACTCAAAATCCTGTAGAACAAGAAGGAACCTATCCACTTCCAGAGGCCCAGGTAGATCGCTTCATGCTAAAAACTGTTATTGATTATCCTAAGCTGGACGAGGAACAACTTATAGTAAGAAATAATTTAAACAGTAATATCACAAATATAAAACCTGTAGTAACTACAAAGCAAATCATATCTGCTCAAGAAACGATTAAAGAAGTATATATGGATGAAAAAATCGAGACCTACATTTTAAATCTAGTTTTCGCAACCCGGTATCCTGAGAATTATAATCTGGAATCAATTAAGCCACTTATCAGCTTTGGAGCTTCTCCAAGGGGTAGTATTAATCTTGCTACAGCAGCAAAATGCCACGCTTTTTTAAAACACAGAGGTTATGTTATACCTGAAGACGTTCGCGCTGTGATTTTCGATATTTTAAGACACCGTATTGGTTTGACTTATGAGGCTGAGGCAGAAAATGTAACATCAGAAGATTTGATTACTCAAATCATCAATGAAGTAGAAGTCCCTTAAATTATTAATTAATAATTTATTAGAACTAACCGGACGATGTTATGGATACAAAATCGCTATTAAAAAAAGTTCGTAAAATAGAAATTAAGACAAGACGTCTTAGTGACAACGTTTTTGGCGGGGAATACCATTCTACATTCAAAGGTCGAGGAATGACCTTTAGTGAAGTAAGACAATATCAATTTGGCGACGATGTAAGATCTATTGATTGGAATGTAACAGCGCGGTATAATGAACCCTTTGTAAAAGTTTTTGAAGAAGAACGTGAACTAACTCTAATGTTAGTAGTAGACGTAAGTGGATCAGAAGCCTTTGGCACTAAAACTCAGTTTAAGAGAGAGATTCTTACAGAAATTGCCGCAACTCTTGCATTTTCTGCCTTAAAAAACAATGATAAGGTTGGACTATTGCTGTTTTCTGACCAAGTAGAACTATTTATTCCGCCTAAAAAAGGAAGATCGCATATATTGCGAATTATTAGAGAATTATTAGAATTTAAGCCCCAAAGTTTCAAAACCAATATAAGCAATGCTCTAGAGTTTCTGACCGGAGTGCTAAAGAAGAAAGCAATTGTCTTTGTATTATCAGATTTCATGGATGAGGGATACAGCAAGACTCTAAGGATTACAGCTAAAAAGCATGATTTAACAGGAATTCGAGTTTATGACTCAGTCGAAACTAAACTTCCAAAGCTAGGTATTGTACCAATAAGGGATTCTGAAACTGGATTGGTTCAATGGGTAAATACTTTTTCAAAAAGGATTAGAAAAAATTATGAAAATAAATATTTTGACCACGTGAAAGTATATGAAGAACTATTTAGTAAAAATGGAGCAGGACACTTGAGTTGCAGCGTAGAAGAAAGCTATGTGAAAAAACTTTTAGGATATTTTAAAGCGAGGTTATAAGATGATAAAAAGAGTGTTTATATTTTTTATTTACTTTACTTCATTTAATTTTTGGGGGCAAGATAAAGCAACTCTTACTGTCGCTGTAGACTCAACAGTAATTAAAATTGGAGAACGACTTAATTATATTCTTCAAGTCAAAGCTGATAGTTTATCTCAAGTCGTTTTTCCTGAAAGTCCTTTATTTGCACCTTTTGAATTATTAGAAGATAGCCCGATAGACACAATCCGAGAAGAATCTCACTATTTGTACACCAAGAAATATGCCCTTATTCTATTTGATTCTGGCAATTATTTTTTGCCCCAGCAACAGGTATTAATAAATGGATTTTCAAAAATTGCAGAATTAATCCCTGTTCGTGTTAATTCAGTTGTCGTTGATACAACTAAGCAGAAACTATATGATATAAAGCCCATACAAGAAGTTAAAAAAAACTACGATGCAATTATATCAAAAATACTCTGGGGCTTGTTTTTTACATTTGCCCTGTTTGGAATCCTGTACACTTATTTATTTCAAAAAAGAAGAAAAGAGATAAGAGAAAAAGAGATCCTCCCATTTGATCGAGCAATAGAAGAATTAAAAGCTCTAGAAAATGAAAGCCTTAGTGAGCAAGAAGAATTTAAAGTATTTTATTCTAGATTGACTGATATAGTTAGGCGATATCTTGAAGATGAGGCAAAAATTGATGCCCTTGAAAGTACTTCAGAAGAACTATTGATTAAGTTGGAAATGCGAAAGGATGCAGGAACTTTAAATCTAGACCAAAAGACATTGATGAGTCTTCGCGAAGTCCTTCAAAATGCAGATTTAGTAAAATTTGCCAAATCGATGCCAGAATACCATATTGCTTACGATGACCGTAAATTAGTCGAGAATGTTGTCATTCAAACAAAGGAAGCTTTACCAGAACCTACAGAAGAAGAACTTAAAAATCAGGTTGCATACCGCGAATACCTTGCAAAAAAGAGAAAAAAAGAACAGTGGATTTGGGGACTTTCTGGTATCGGGATTTCTAGTTTACTAATTCTAGTAACAAGCATGCTAGTATACGGGTACTATCCAGTTAGAGATACTTTACTAGCTTATCCAACAAAAAGTCTTTTAAGTGCTGAATGGGTGATGAGTCAGTATGGTACACCACCATTAAAAATAGAAACACCCGAAGTATTGGAGCGTATTGCTAAAAAAGAAAAGGGAATCAAGCAATTTAATTTTGGAACTCTTGAAAGTCCATTCTATATCGATTTATTATTTGATTTTCCACTTATAAATTCTAAAAATCCAAAAATACCATCTTCAAAAGTTAAAGAGGATGATTTAAAAAAAGGACAAGACCTTGTAAATTCAATTATTTCAAATTTTGAATCTAAAGGAGCGGTGAATATTTTAATTAAAAATGATGAAATAGAAATTCCTTCAGGTTCGCCAGCATCAAGAGTGTTCGGCACATTAGATTATCCAAAAGATAGCGAAAGTGAAAAGGTGCGTTGTTCATTTAACTCTTTATTGTTCACCTTTGAGGAGGGTACTATAATTTTAACAATGATGTATGAAAAAGACGATAGGTATGCATCAAAAATAGAGCAACGTATTATAAACAGTTTGGAATTGATAAACGAACTTTAATCAATGTTAGAAGATATTTATTTTGCAAATCCAAATTATCTCTGGCTATTATTAATACTTCCAGGGGCATTAGCATGGCATTTTTTTACATGGAAAAAGCAACAGGCTGTATTAAAAATGCCAAGTCTTTCTGTATTTAAAGGGGTTTCATCAATTTGGTCAAAAATTTATCCCTTTTTATTTATTATTCGTTCAATTGCGATAGGGCTTATAATTATTGCCATTTCTAGACCTCAGACTGTAGATATTTCTACAAGAACCAAAACCAATAAGGGGATTGATATCGTGATGGCTATTGACGTGTCTTCTAGCATGTTATCTCAAGACTTAAAACCCGATCGTCTGACAGCTCTCAAGCGAGTAGCGGAGACTTTTGTTGAGGACCGTACATCAGATAGGATAGGGTTAGTAGTTTATGCTGGAGAAAGTTATACTAAAACTCCTATTACCAGTGATAAAAGTATTGTTAAGGGGTCACTTAGAGAGATCTCTTTTCAGGGTTTAATTGAGGATGGTACAGCAATTGGAATGGGGTTAGCAACTTCAGTAAATAGATTAAAAGATAGTAGAGCTAAAAGTAAAATTATAATACTTCTTACAGACGGAGTTAATAACTCTGGATTTATTGACCCAAAAATTGCAACAGAGTTAGCAGTTGAATTTGGAATAAAAACATACACAATAGGACTTGGAAGTAATGGAACAGCACTTGCTCCAGTTGGAATATTACCTAATGGGAATTTTAAATATGGTTTAACAAAAGTAGAGATTGATGAAGAGCTATTAAAGGAAATTGCAAATGAAACAGGAGGAATCTATTTTAGAGCAACAGACAACAAAAAGCTGAAAGAGATCTATGACGAAATCAATAAACTTGAAAAAACAGAAATCGAGGAATTTAAGTACTACAATTACACTGAGAAATATAGATTTCTCGTTTTAATAGCAATAGTTTTAATAATATTTGAGTGGATTGCGAAAAATACACTTTTTAAGAGTTTTATATAATGTATCAAATAGATGTTTTCGAATATATTTACCTTTTGGCAGTACTGCCATTATTATGGATTATTTATGCATTATTTCTAAGGTGGAAAAATAAAACTCAAATCAATTTTGCACGGCCAGAGTTACTAGAACTTTTAAGTCCCAACAGATCCAATTTTAAACCCACACTAAAAATTATTTTTTTGAGTTTAGTGCTTTTATTTTTGATTTTGGGATTAATGAATCCAAAAATTGGAACTCAATTGGAAACTGTGAAAAGAGAGGGCGTTGATATTGTGTTTGCGATAGATGTATCAAAAAGTATGCTAGCAGAAGATATTGCTCCAAATCGAATAGAAAAATCCAAACGCTTGGTGTCAGCCATACTGAATCAATTAGCAAGTGATCGTGTGGGTATAATTGCCTATGCAGCCCAAGCAGTGCCTCAATTACCAATCACAACTGATTATGGTGCTGCAAAAATGTTTTTACAAGCATTAAATACTGACATGCTTTCTTCTCAAGGAACAGCTTTAGATAGTGCTATTGACTTATCTGGAACATTTTTTGATGATGAAGATCAAACTAACCGAGTGATATTTTTAATATCTGATGGAGAGGATCATTCAGAAGACGCCACCAATGCAGCTTCAAGAGCTGCAGATTTGGGGATAAAGATTTTTACTTTTGGAGTAGGGACTGAAAAAGGGGCTCCTATTCCACTCAAACGAAATGGTGTTATTGAATCTTATAAAAAAGATTTTGATGGGGAAGTAGTTATAACCAGAAGAAATCAAAAAGTTTTAGAGGATATTGCTAATTCAACTGATGGTGCATATCAAGATGGGAATGATACAAGTTTAGTTTTAGAATTTGTGTCGGAACAATTAAAAGCAATGGATAAAAAAGAATTTGAAGCAAAGAAATTCGTCAGCTATAAAGATCGCTTTCAAGCTTTTTTATTTGGGGCTTTATTTTTTCTTTTAATCGACTTACTTTTGTTTGAAACTAAAACAAAATGGATTCAAAAAATGAATTTATTTAACGAAAATGAGAATTAAGTTTTTTTGTTTTTTGTGGATATTACTTATAAGATTTGGGTTTTCTCAAAACGGTGAAATTACTAATCATATATACGAGGGCAACAAAAATACCCAGAGTGAATCTTATATTGAAGCAGAGAAGTCTTACAGGAAAGCACTTTCACTATCACCTGAAAAAGCTGAAGCTTTATATAACCTTGGCAACACTCATTTCTTGGACGAACAATATGATGAAGCTTCCCAACGCTTTTTTCAAACTCAAAAGCTTGCGAAAAATAAAGAAGTAAAGCACCAAGCATTTCACAATATGGGAAATGTCTATATGCAAAAGAAAGAATATCAGAAGGCGGTAGAGGCTTATAAGAATGCATTAAGAAATAATCCTGCAGATGATGAAACTCGGTATAATTATGCTCTCGCTAAAGAACTTTTAGAAAAAGACAAACCTCCAGAGGAGCAAGAGCAAGACGACAAAAAAGATCAAAAAGATCAAAAAGATCAAGAAGATCAAGAAGAAAAAGACAAGGATAAGGAAGGAGATCAAGAAAATCAAGATGAAAAAGACCCAAAAAAAGAGGGTGATGAGGGAGATGAAACTAAAGACGAAGGAAAGCCAAAAAACGATGGAGATCAAAATAAAGATCAAAAAGAAAATCAAAAAGGAGATAAACCACAAGAAAAAAACCAAACTCCAAAACAAGGACAACTTTCCCCCCAACAAGTTCAGAGCTTGTTAGAGGCTATGAATAATCAAGAGAAAAAAGTCCAAGATAAAGTAAATGCTAAAAAAGTAAAGGGAGTCCCTATGAATGGGAAGAAAGATTGGTAGTATTATGCAGAAAGCTTCAACAACATTTTTTTATTTTTTTATTCTACTCGGTTTTCTCTCAGCCCATGGGCAGGTAAGTTTTGAAGCCAAGGCAAGTAAAAATAAATTAGGTTTAAACGAGCGTTTACGTATTGATTTCGAAATGAATGAAAATGGGGATAATTTTAATCCCCCTGATTTTAATGGCTTCTTAATAGTCAGTGGCCCGCAACAGTCAGTTAGTAGGTCATGGGTGAATGGGGTTCAGAGTTTTTCAAAGACATATACGTATTTTTTGACCCCTAAAAAAAAAGGTAAGATTGTTTTAGGCCAAGCGGAGGTGAATATTAATGGAGAGGTTTATAAAACTTCACCATTAGAAATTGAAATTACCTCGGCTGTTGAAAAACCCAACGATCCAAATAACCTTGATTATATTATAGATGATAATATTCATCTAATTGCTGAAATTTCTAAAACTAATCCTTATCTAAACGAGGGAATAACAATTACCTATAAACTTTATTTTAGGAATCCCATCTCTATCTCTGATGTTCAAGAATTAGAATCACCTTCTTATGGGGATTTTTGGAGCCATATTATAAAAATGGGAAGAGCAGAAATTAACATGCGCGGTTCATACAAAGGGGAGCCTTACAATGAAGTTATTTGGCGTAAAGCGGTGCTTTATCCTCAAAAAACCGGGGAACTAACCTTAGAGCCATTAACTCTAAATCTTAGTTTGAATATTCCGAGTAACAAAAAGGACTTATTCGGAAGGCGAATTTTGACTCAAGCACAAAAAATGATTACAACTGGGAAAAATACAATTCGAGTAAAAGAATTGCCTAAAAAAAATAAACCTGACGATTTTTCTGGTGCTGTGGGGCAATTTGATTTTGATGTGATCTTAAATAAAAATGCATTGAAGGCCACTGAGTCTTTTCAAGCCAAAATAAAAGTCAAAGGGAAAGGAAATTTAAAGCTTTTTAATCTACCCTCAATTAATGTCCCAAATACATTAGAGGTATATGAGCCCGAGCATAATGAGAATATTAAAATTACAGCTTCAGGAATGCAAGGTGATATTGAAGATAATTACACTATAGTCCCTAAATATCAAGGGAAATATCCTATACCACCTATTAAGTTTTCATTTTTTAATCCAGAGACTGCCTCATATAAGACATTAAATTCTCAAGATCTTTTAGTTGATGTTTTTGATGGGCCTCAAGCTGGAGGGTTAAAGATAAATTCAATAGCTTCTGAAAACAAGCAAGTTATTGAAGCTAGTGATAATACATTTCGATTCATAAAGTTAAAAACCAAACTTATACCAATTGACGATAAATTATTTTGGCTAAGTAATCTTTTTTGGATAATGTTAATCATACCACTTTTGATCTTAATAATTACTTATTTTTTAAAGCTTTACATTTTTGAAAAAACTGAAGATATCTCTAACACTAGGCAGCGTAAAGCTCAAAAATTAGCCAGAAAATATTTAAGTTCAGCAAGGAGAGAATTTCATGATCAAGTTTCGTTTTACGAAGCTCTAGAACGAGCACTCCATAATTATTTAAAAGCAAAATTAAAGATAGAAACAACTGAACTTAGCAAGTCAAAAATTAAAAGTCTTCTGTTAGATAAAAATGTAAAAAATCAAACAGCTTTAGATTACGTAAGTGTTATAGAAAATTGTGAATTAGCTAGATATGCCCAGGGTTCTTCTGTAAATATTCAAGGCGATTACGAAAAAGCGAGCAGCTTAATTGCAACTATAGACAAACAATTATGAAAAAAATTCAAAATTTTAATAAATCAATCAATTTTAGAGGATTTATCTTTGTTTACATAACTGCACTCCTAAGTCTTCAGGCTCAATCTCCATCGGAGAATTTATTTGAACAAGGAAATCTTGCTTACAATAAAGGTGATTATAAAAATGCAATCTCATTTTATGAGAAGACTCTCGAAATGGACCGACACAGTGGTGCTTTATATTTTAATTTAGCTAACTCATATTATAAAATAAATAATATAGCAGAAAGCATTTATTATTTTGAAAAAGCAAAAAAATTATTGCCAAATGATGAAGACATCCAGATTAATAGTTCCTTTGCACAAAATATGACCATTGACGCAATTGAATTGTTACCAGAATCACAATTGGAGCAATTTCAAAATTGGGTTTTTAACAGTTTTGTCTTTTCAACTTGGACAATTCTTACAATTGTGTTAATCTGGTTATTCTCAGTTTTATTTTTAACCTATATTTTTTCAAAATCTACAAGGTTTAAGCGCACTTTCTTTTTCAGCTCTTTAATTGCTCTTTTTTTATTCATCTCAAGTTTCACAATCACTTTTTTGATTAATCAAAAAGAAAAACAAATGAATTATGCAATTTTATTTACCGATCAGATTGACGCTTGGTCTGAGCCTAACCAATTAGGTGATTTACTTTTCACGCTTCATGAGGGAACAAAAGTCAATATCCTGGACGAATTAGCTGAATGGAAAAAAATTAGGATTGCAAATGGATCTGAGGGGTGGGTTAAAAATGCTTATCTAAAAAAACTCAATAGATAATTTGATAGACAATTTGTTTCTCCTGGATTATTTGAGAATTTGAAAGCCAATTAAATAAAAAATCACCTAATTCATAAAGTAAACTATAGCTGATTGATTCGTCAACTCTATCCTGGGGCATGAAAGTAATGATTTCATTTATTTCCTGAGTTACTAAAACAAAGGAACTTAAAATTATGCCCCATTTTAAAAGGCCAAAAATTCCACCAAAAATTCTATTTATCATCCCTAAAGCAACTACTTTAAGTGTCTTGGTAATCATTTTTGCTAAAAGAGATATGGTATAAATTATAATTATAAAAAGTAATATAAAACTTCCAGTCTGAATAATTTTTGGGTCTAAATCAAAATATGGACTGAGATAAATTCCAAAAATATCGGCAAACTTAAAAGCACCCATAACACCAAGCACTAGTGAAATTAAACCAGCTACCTCAACTACAAAACCCTTAATAAAACCATTGATAAGGCCATATAGAAGAATAATTGTAGTAATGACATCAAAAATATTCATAATTTGAAAATAAGATATTTAGCGTGAAAAATGTGGTTTTTTTCTATCTAAAAAAAAGGATAAGGGGCTTTTTTGGACTTTGGGAATTCCCTCATAAGCTTTTAATTGAGTTTTGAAAATAAAATTTAATATGAATATAGAAGAATACTTTGTCTTCAAGGTGGTCATTTTACAAAACTCCGTTATTTTTACAGAATGATTGATCGCGTAAAAAAATATTTAAAGGAGGTACAAAGCTTTTCAAGCACAGATTTGAAGGAAATCGAATCATTCCGTATAAATTATGCTGGAAAAAAAGGTATTCTAAATGATCTTTTTTTAGTCTTTAGAGAAATACCAATAAATGAGAAAAAAGAATTTGGTAAAGAACTAAATAAGTTGAAGGATGCCGTAAATGATAAAGTAAAACATCTTCAATCTCAATCTAAAATGTCATCTGTAAATATAAAAATTGATGATCCAAGTAGAACAGCTTTTTCGCTAGAAACAGGTAATCGACATCCATTATCGATAGTCAAAAATAGAATCATTGATATATTTACCCAAATAGGGTTTAGTATTTCAGAGGGTCCAGAGATCGAAGATGATTGGCACAATTTCACAGCTCTTAATCTTCCTAAACATCACCCTGCTAGAGATATGCAGGATACTTTTTTTATTCAGACCAATCCAGATATTCTTCTAAGGACCCATACCTCCTCAGTTCAGGTTCGTCACATGGAAAATAATCAACCACCGATTAGAACAATTTCACCGGGACGTGTTTTTAGAAATGAAGCAATTTCTTCAAGATCACATTGTATTTTTCACCAGATTGAAGGTTTATATATTGCTAAAGACGTTTCATTTGCTGATCTAAAACAAACTTTAAAATACTTTACAGAAGCATTGTTTGGAAATTCAAAAATCCGATTAAGACCATCTTACTTTCCTTTCACTGAGCCTAGTGCAGAAGTTGATATTTATTGGGGTTTAGACACAGAAACTGATTATCGTATAACCAAAGGCACAGGATGGCTAGAAATTATGGGTTGTGGGATGGTAGACCCCAATGTTCTTAAAAATTGTGATATTGACCCACAGGAATATTCAGGTTTTGCTTTTGGAATGGGAATTGAAAGAATAACAATGTTACTATATCAAGTGAGTGATATCCGTCTATTTTTCGAAAATGATATTCGCTTTTTGAAACAATTTAAGTCGACAATCTAGTTAAATATCTCAATTTAACTATAGAGAAAAAAGATTACGAATCCGATTCCATAAAACAAACCAATTCGTAAAAATTTTTTTGAAGAATCAACCTGTTTTTTATGCAAAGACCATCCGATAGTAATCAACATAATTGATATAATAATTGCAATCGGGCGTTCAATCAGATAAAGACGAGTCTCACTATTTTCAATTACTCCCATTCCTAAATCAGACCATTTTTGAAACCGTGGGGAAACAAAATAAAGTATTAGGCTGATAGAGAGTTGTATATGAGAAAAGATAAGTGCAAATAGACTTATTCTAAGGTCTTTTATGACAAAATTCTTACTCAATACTTTTCCATAAATTGAGTTTAATATTGCCATTAAAATTATTAGAAAAGTAAAAAAATTCCAGTAAGAGTGTACAATTTTAATTATATCATACATATCAATGTATTTTAAACTTAATATAAATAAGAATTACTAATTTTTTGCTTTTCCTGAACAAAACTAAAGCCTTATTTTAGGTAAAAATAAAATTATAAATATGAAAAAATTAATCTTATTATCATTCCTAATCACTACAAGCTGTGTGGAAATTTCAAAAAAAGAAGTAGCTCAGCCTAAATTCGGTCTTGTCATTCATGGAGGTGCAGGAACAATTTTAAGAAAAAATATGACTTTAGAAAAAGAAGAGAAATATAGAGCCGTTCTAACTGAAGCTATTCAAGTGGGATATGGAATTTTAAAAAAGGGGGGGAGTAGCCAAGAGGCTGTAGAAAAAACTATAAATATTATGGAAGACTCTCCATTGTTCAATGCAGGAAAAGGTGCAGTATTAAATTCTAATGCTTCAATAGAGTTAGATGCATCCTTTATGGAAGGTAAGTCGTTAGGTGCAGGAGCAATCTCTGGTGTAAAAACGGTCAAAAATCCTATTTCAGCAGCAATAAAAGTTATGGAAGCTTCTCCTCACGTAATGTTATCTGGTTCTGGTGCTGATGCTTTTGCAAATGAGCAAGGTTTAGAAATTGTATCCCCAGAGTATTTCTTAACAGAAAGAAGAATTAATGCTTTAAAAGAAGTACAGAAAGCATCTTCTATAAGTAAAACAAATCATAAATATCAGAGTAATGACTTTATTAATCAACAGCGTTATGGAACTGTAGGATGTGTTGCCTTGGATATTTTTGGAAATCTTGCTGCAGGAACATCTACAGGAGGCATGACAAATAAAAAATGGAATCGTATAGGTGATGCTCCAATTATTGGAGCAGGAACTTATGCTAATAATGCAACATGTGCAATTTCTTCAACAGGGTGGGGTGAGTTTTTTATTCGTACAGTTGTTGCTCACGACATTTCCGCTCTAATGGAATATAAAAAACTTTCCATCCAAGATGCTGCTTATGAGGTAATTCACAATAAAGTTGCCAAACTAGGTGGAGATGGAGGAGTAATTGGAATTGATACCAAAGGGAACATGATGATGGAAATGAATACTCCAGGAATGTATCGTGCAAAAATGGATGCTTCGGGTAAGTTAGAAGTTAAAATATATGAGGATGAATAAAGGCTTAATATTATACCTTAATTTTATATAATATCCTTTAAAAATATGAATTACTTCTATTTATGCTTGAATCTAAGAGCAATTTGGTATGAAAAATTACATAATTAATCTTTAGTAATGGAAGAATTTACCGTTACAGAGCAAAGAAAAATTATTCATATTGATATGGATGCTTTTTTTGCTTCTGTAGAACAGCTAGATCACCCAGAATTAAGAGGAAAACCAATTGCTGTTGGAGGTTCTAGCTCAAGAGGTGTTGTTGCTGCAGCAAGTTATGAAGCTAGAGTTTATGGAGTTCGAAGTGCGATGAGCGGAATTGTTGCTAAAAAACTTTGTCCGCATTTGATATTTACAAAGCCACGTTTTGAAAGATATAAAGATATTTCAAAGCAAATTCAAGGAATATTTTTAGAATATACATCAATGGTTGAGCCCCTTTCTTTAGACGAAGCATTTCTTGATGTTTCTGGTTATCCATCTGCTACACTTATTGCTGAAGAAATAAGGAGTAAAATAAAAATTGAAACTGGTTTGACAGCATCAGCTGGAATATCAATAAATAAATTTTTATCCAAGATAGCTAGTGATTGGAATAAACCTGATGGTCAAAAGACTCTTCCTCCAGGAGATGTTTCAAAGTTTTTGGAATCACTAGATGTAAAAAAATTTCATGGGATTGGTAAAAAAACAAAACTCAAAATGTATCAACTAGGAATATTCAATGGTAAAGATCTAAAAAAACAAACAGAAGATTTTTTAAATTTCCATTTTGGAAAAGCAGGGAAATATTATTATGAGGTAGCTAGAGGAGTTCATAACAGTCCTGTTAAACCACAGCGTATTCCAAAATCTGTAGGCGTAGAAAGAACTTTTGAAAAAAATTTGAGTAGTGAACTTTTCTTGGTGGAGAAATTGGAAAGTTTAGCAGACCAACTAGAAAAAAGACTTTTAAAAAACAAATTGTCAGGTAAAACTATCACACTTAAAATTAAGTACAGCGATTTTAAACAGCAAACAAGAAGTAAAACGGGAAACTTATATTTATCAAATAAAGATTTAATATTAGAGCGAGTTAAAGATTTACTATATCAAGAAGAATTATCTAATTCAGTTAGATTGATAGGGATTTCTTTGTCTAGTCTTAATACCTTAAGAGTTGAAAACAAAACTAAATTATCAAAAAAACCTTCACAATTGAGCCTCCCCTTTTAGATAGTTGTTACGCGAAGGGTATTTACCATACCTTTTGATTTTATTGGCATGGCAGTCAAATTTATAACGAAATCATCTTTTTCTACATATCCTTTTTCTTCAGCAATATCATTTATTTCTTCAATAGTTTTATCAGTACTATTAAAGTTGTTATAATAAAAAGTTTTCACTCCCCATAACAAACTTAACTGATTTAAAATCCTTTTATTCGAGGTAAAAACTAAGATATGTGATTGAGGTCGCCAGGCAGAAATTTGAAATGCAGTGTATCCGCTATTCGTAAGAGTGCTTACTGCTTTAGCTGAAATATCGTTAGCCAAAAGTGCTGCATGATAGCAAATGGATTTTGTGATAAACCTTTTTGTTCGAATCTTAGGTGGACTTTGAGGGACATTTATCAATTCTGAATTTTCAACAGATATTAAAATATTATTCATTGTATTGATTACTTCTACTGGATATTTTCCCACAGAAGTCTCCCCTGAAAGCATTACAGCATCTGCACCATCCATTACAGAATTTGCAACATCATTTACTTCCGCCCTAGTAGGAGTTAAACTTTCGATCATGGTCTCCATCATCTGAGTTGCTATTATAATTGGAATTCGAGATTTTTTGGCTAAATGCACCAAACGTTTTTGAATTAAAGGCACTTCTTGCGCAGGAACTTCAACTCCAAGATCACCTCTTGCTACCATTAATCCGTCTGAATAGGCAATTATCTTGTCTATATTTTCAATTGCTTCTGGCTTTTCAATTTTAGCAATAATTGGAATTTTTATATCAATATGTTTTGACATTAAATTTTTTAAATCAATAATGTCTTGACTAAAACGAACAAAAGAAAGAGCAATCCAATCAATATCTTGTGTAAACATATACTCAGCATCTTGAATATCTTTTTCAGTTAAAGCTGGGAGAGAAATATTTGTATTAGGAAGGTTAACTCCTTTTTTTGATTTAAAATCTCCTCCTTGGATAACTTTAGCTTCAACCTCATTTTTTTTATTTGTAGAAATAACCTCGAAAATCAACTTTCCATCATCTAATAAAATTCTCTCACCTTTCGAAACGTCTTTTGGAAAGTTTTTGTAGTTCATGTAAGCCTTTTTAGAATTTCCTATAAAAGGTTTTTCAGTTGAGAATATTACTCGATCTCCAGGTTTTAAAAAAGAACCTTCTTTAATTTCACCAATTCTTAGCTTAGGGCCTTGTAGATCACCCATAATAGCCGTGTTGGTATTAAGCTTTACATCTACCTTCCTGATCATCTTTATGCGATCAGAAACATTTTTATAATCGGCGTGAGAGAAGTTAACACGAAAAACATTGACTCCACCGAGAATCATTTTTTCGATTGTATCTTCTGAGGAGGTAGCAGGGCCTAATGTTGCTACAATTTTTGTTTTTTTAATAAAATCCATTAATCAAATATTAAATTCATTCGGGTTTTATTGTTTGGATAAACATTGTATGCCGTCACTACCATTGAAAAATTATTTAATTGAATTTTAATCGTTTTTAGTATTTCAAAATGAGTAGATTTTATAAAAAAATCAGCTCCTTTAAATTCTGGAATTAAATATACTTCATTTCTTTCTGGGAATTCAAATAAACTGTTGCTATTTGCTTCAGAATTAGAACTTTCATGTATGAATTTATTTGATATCAAATGGCACTTTAACTCAGAATATAAATCCTTCCACTCGAATAAAGAAAAACTCCCTCTATTATTTTCGCTAATAAAATCTTTTTTGCGTTTTAATAGTATTTTATTTTGTTTATTAACATAATATGCGAGTTGATACGCTTCTAATGTCGAATGGATAGCAATGAAGTATTCATCTGAAGAACTTTCTTCAATTTTTAGCTTATAAATCTTATTTGCCATTGGAAGCATGAATTGGCTTTGGTGCAATTTTTAAAATTCGTGCTGCTATCTTAGCGGCTTTCTCTTCAGCTTTCTTCTTTGACTTAGCTTTTGATTTTGCTAATAATTCATCATCCAAAAGTATCTTCGCACAGTAAAATGCTTTTGGATCTAAACCAAAATCATCTTGAATTATGAATTTTATTTCTTTCTTTTCTTTTTGCCCCCATTCAATTAAAAATGCTTTGTAACTCAATACTAAATTGTCTAAACTAGACATATCGATAAATGGTTTGATAATTTCTTTAATGACGTAACTCTTTGTTTTTCTGTATCCTATATCCACAAATATTGCACCAATTAGAGATTCTAGAAGATTACCATGTATATCATCACCAAAATTTTTATTGCTTTTAGATATTTGGGCTAACTTAAAAAGCCCCATTTCTTTACCAATTTGATTTAGTTTAGTTCGACTAACAATTTTTGCACGCAACTTTGTTAAATTCCCTTCTTTAGCTTTTGGGTAATAAAAGTATAAATATTCTGCAACGATAGCTGTTAACAGAGCATCTCCCAGAAATTCTAAGCGTTCAAAGTTTATGGCTTTACCATTAGAATCTTTTAAATTGAGAGAACTATGGGTAAATGCTTCTTCATATATCTTTTTATTAAAAACTCTAAAACCTAATTTTTGCTGGATTTGGACAAAAAAATTCCCGGATGTTGCCATTCGGGAATTAAATATGTATTTAAAAATATTCACACCATTAAATTAGTTTAATTTTTTAAACAATACACATGCATTATGTCCCCCAAAACCGAAAGTGTTGGATAAGGCAATATTAACATTTCTTTTTTGAGCCTTTCCAAATGTGAAATTGATTTTTTGATCAATATCTTCATCTGGTGTTTTGTGGTTGATAGTTGGCGGAACAATTCCATGTTTAATTGCCATTATTGAGGCTATAGCTTCAATTGCTCCTGCAGCTCCTAAAAGATGTCCAGTCATAGATTTAGTTGAATTAATATTCATTTTATAAGTATGATTTTTAAATACTTTAACTATGGCATTTGATTCGGCTACATCACCAAGAGGAGTTGAAGTTCCATGCATATTAATTATGTCAACTTCCTGAGTATTAATTTCAGCATCTTTAAGACAATTTTCCATCACCTTTATAGCTCCTAGGCCTTCGGGATGAGGTGCTGTCATGTGATATGCATCGGAAGAAAGTCCACCTCCTGCCAATTCAGCGTAAATTGTTGCACCTCTTTTTACAGCATGTTCGTATGACTCCAAAATCAGAGCTCCAGCTCCTTCACCCAAAACAAAACCATCACGGTCTTTATCAAATGGGCGTGAGGCAGATTTAGGGTCGTTATTTCTTTTTGAAAGGGCATGCATTGCATTAAATCCTCCTATACCTGCTTTGGTAACAGCAGCTTCAGATCCACCAGTAACAATAATATCTGAATAACCCAAGCGAATATAATTTAATGCATCAATCATTGCGTTTGATGCCGAAGCACATGCAGAAACGGTAGTAAAGTTTGGCCCTTTAAATCCATATTTTATAGAAATTAAACCTGGAGCTATATCTGCTATCATCTTAGGAATAAAGAATGGATTAAATCTAGGGTTTTCGTTGCCTGCTGAAAAATTGAGAACCTCATTTTGAAAGGTTTCTAAACCTCCAATACCAGCGCCCCAAATAACCCCAACGCGATCTTTATCAATTTTATCCAATGGAATTTGGGCATCTTCAATAGCTTCTGCTACAGAAACTAATGCATATTGCGCAAAACGATCATACTTTCTGGATTCCTTTCTATCGAAGTGATCTAATGGATCAAAGTTTTTAAGTTCACAAGCGAACTGTGTTTTAAATAAAGAAGGATCAAAGTAGGAAATACGATCAGCACCACTTTTTCCAGATAATAGACCCTTCCAATAAGCAGGGAGGGTATTGCCAATTGGCGTAAGGGCACCCAATCCGGTAACTACTACACGTCTTGGTTTCATGAAACTTTTTTAGTCTATTTGTTCAATGAATTTGATTGCTTGACCCACAGTTGCAATATTTTCGGCCTGATCATCCGGAATTTGAATATCAAATTCTTTTTCGAACTCCATAATCAATTCGACCGTATCTAGTGAGTCTGCACCTAAGTCATTAGTGAAACTTGCTTCATCTACAACTTCATTTTCGTCTACACCTAATTTATCAACTATAATGGCTTTTACTCTTGATGAAATATCTGACATAATAAATCTTTGTTTAAGTTTAAAGTGTCAACAAAAATATAAAACTTTAAAGGAATTAGACTTATTAGGATTGAATATTAACCTTAATTTTGAAATGTATTTATAGGAATGCCTAACTAAACTTAGGAAATCACTATGTTTTTTTATCAAAAATGGCAAAAAGAATTATATTAATAGCATCTGGGAATGGTTCTAACGTTGAGAATATATGTAGCTTTTTTGAAAAAGATCAAAAAATTTTTGTTGTAGGTGTTTACACAAATAACCCAAAAGCAAAAGTAATTGATAGAGTTTTTCGTTTTGGTATAAAAACTAAGGTGTTTGATAAAGAAGCTTTTACAAATGGGGAATTGATTAGTATAATTAAAAAACAAAAACCTGATCTAATAGTTTTAGCAGGATTTTTATGGAAAATTGGATCTGATTGGTTGAATGAATTTCCATATAAGATAATTAATATACATCCTGCCTTATTGCCTAAATATGGAGGTAAAGGGATGTATGGAAAACACGTACATAGGGCAGTAAAAAATAATAATGACGAAGAAACGGGAATTACAATTCATTATGTAAATGAATCATATGATGAAGGAGCAATAATTTTTCAATCAAGAGTTAAAATTGATAATGAAGATTCAATAGACACGATAGCTTCAAAAGTACATGAACTTGAGTATGCTAATTTCCCTAAAGTTATTCATCGTTTATTAAATAAGGAAAACAAGTGAAAGCCAAGTCGGTATATCTATACACTGATGGATCATCTCTTGGGAATCCAGGACCAGGAGGCTATGGGATTATTTTAGAATGGGTAGGTATGTCATATGTAAAAGAATTTTCAGCTGGATTTTACCTTACAACCAATAATCGTATGGAGTTATTGGCTGTAATTAAAGGGCTTGAATTACTTAAAAACCCAGAGATGGAGGTAGTAGTATATTCGGATTCTAAATATGTAGTCGATGCAGTAGAAAAAAAATGGTTGTTTGATTGGGAGAAAAAACATTTTAAGGGGAAAAAGAACGCCGATCTTTGGGAAAGATTTTTAAAGGTTTACAGAAAACATAAGATTTATTTTCAGTGGATTAAGGGCCATAATAAGCATCCTCAAAATGAGCGTTGTGATGAATTAGCAGTAAAAGCAGCGAAAGGGAAAAATTTATTGCAAGATCAAGTTTTTGAACAAACAGAAAAAAATAAATCTTAACATAAAAAATATTCAAAGTCTTTTGCAAATGTTTTTATTAAAACACCAATAAGGAACTAGAGTTTTTTATTTTTGTAATATGAATAACAAACTTCTTGTTGTTGGAACCATGGCATATGATTCTATTGAATCTCCTTTTGGTAAAACAGGAAAAATTTTAGGTGGATGTGCAACATATATTGGTTTGGCAGCTTCACAATTCAAAACCTCATGTACTTTAGTTTCGGTTGTAGGAGATGATTTTAAAAAATCTTACATGGACTTGCTCAAGTCCAAAGGGATTGATCTTTCTGGGGTTGAACTAATTTCCGGTGAAAAAACTTTTTTTTGGAAAGGAAAATATCATAACGATTTAAACTCAAGAACTACACTAGATACTCAGCTTAATGTTTTGACTAAATTCAAACCTAAGGTTCCAGATAATTTTAAAAATGCCAGTATTGTACTTCTCGGAAATTTAGACCCCAATTTACAAGGGGATGTTCTGAGTCAAATGAATAACCCTAAATTAGTCATAATGGACACTATGAATTTTTGGATTGATAGTTATCGAGATAAATTAGATGAGGTAATTTCGAAAGTAGATGTTTTTTCTTTAAACGATGAGGAGGCTCGTCAAATTACACGTACTCATTCATTAGTGGAATCCGCTCAAAAATTACATGCAATGGGACCTAGTTATGTTATAATAAAAAAGGGTGAACACGGAGCTTTGCTTTTTAATGGCGAAAAAATATTTTGTGCACCTGCTCTTCCACTTGAAGAAGTTTTTGACCCAACAGGTGCTGGTGATAGTTTCATTGGGGGGTTTGCGGGATATTTATCTCAATGCGGAAGAATTACATTTGAGGAGATGAAAACCGCTACTATAATGGGTTCTGCGTTGGCCTCTTTTACAGTTCAAAAGTTTGGTACAGAATCATTAGAAAACATAACACCTGAAAGATTTAATCAACGTATACAAGCTTTTAAATCATTAACAAAATTTGAAATTGAATTAACATAATATTAGATTATTCTCATGAGCGACGCGATTAAGCATGAATGTGGAATTGCCCTTCTTCAGCTAAAAAAACCTTTATCATATTATTATGAAAAATATGGGAGTTCACTTTATGGAATAAATAAAATGTATTTGTTAATGGAGAAGCAGCACAATCGAGGCCAAGATGGAGCAGGATTTGCTAGTATTAAATACAATATGTCACCAGGACACAGATACATTAGTCGTGTTCGCTCTGCGAAGTCACAGCCTATACAGCATATTTTCAAAACTATTAAAGATCGTATACAAAAACAGTTGGAAATATCCCCTAATTTACTTTCTCATCCTGAGCAACTAAAACAAGAAGTTCCTTATATAGGTGAGTTAATGCTAGGTCATGTTCGCTATGGGACATTTGGGAAAAACAGTATCGAAAGTGTTCATCCATTTTTAAGGCAAAATAATTGGATGCATCGAAATCTAATTGTTGCAGGTAATTTTAATCTAACCAATGTAAATGAGCTTTTTGACAACTTAGTAGATCTAGGTCAACATCCTAAAGAACGGGCAGATACAGTAACAGTGATGGAAAAAATCGGCCATTTTTTAGATGATGCTGTAGCAAAAATATATAAGAATTTAAGACGGGAGGGTTACACTAAAGCTGAGGCCTCTCCGCTTATTGCAGAGCGACTCAAGTTATCTAAAATTCTTAGGAAAGCATCAAAAAATTGGGATGGAGGATATGCTGTTGCCGGTTTATTAGGTCACGGAGACTCTTTTGTGCTTCGTGATCCTATAGGAATTCGTCCAGTATATTATTATTCTGATGATGAAGTTGTTGTTGTAGCTTCTGAAAGGCCTGCAATCCAAACCGTCTTCAATATTTCTTATGAAAAGATAAGAGAACTTGAACCTGGACATGCCTTAATAACAAAAAAAGCAGGCGAGACTGTTATTAAGAAAATTTTAGAGCCCCATGAAAAAAAATCTTGTTCTTTTGAAAGGATTTATTTTTCACGGGGTGGTGACTTTGAAATTTACCAAGAGAGAAAAGATTTAGGTAAAGCACTTTTTCCATTAGTAAATAAATCCATTGATGGTGACTTGGAAAACACTGTTTTTTCATTTATCCCTAACACAGCTGAAACATCTTTTTATGGCATGGTAGGGGCTGTCCAAGACCATGTTAAGAAAATTCTTACTGAAAAATTGAATAATTCAAAAGACTTGAATAAAGAGGAAATCACTAAAATGCTTAATCTAAAACCTCGTATTGAAAAAATTGCAATTAAAGATGCAAAACTCAGAACATTTATCACTGACGATAATGACAGGGACGATCTTGTAGCTCATGTTTACGATATTACCTATGGAGTAGTACGGAAAACGGATAATCTTGTAATTATAGACGATAGCATTGTAAGGGGTACAACTTTACAAAAAAGTATTTTACGCATGTTGGATAGGTTAGGGCCAAAAAAGATAATAGTCGTATCTAGCGCTCCGCAGATACGTTATCCAGATTGTTATGGAATAGATATGGCAAAATTGGAAGAGTTCATAGCTTTCCGAGCTGTATTAGCTCTCCATGACGATAAAGGCACAAAAGAAAAAATAATAGAGGAAGTTTATCAAAAATGTAAAACTAGTTTAGCAGACAAAATTGAAGCCCCTGAAAATCACGTAAAATCAATATACGATCCCTTTACAGACAAAGAGGTATCGGAGAAAATAGCTGAAATACTGAAGCTTGATAACATTAATGCCAAGGTTGAAGTAATATTTCAAACAGTTAAAGGTCTCCGTAGAGCTTGTCCTAAAAACCTAGGAGATTGGTATTTCACAGGAAACTATCCCACTCCTGGGGGTTGTAGGGTGGTTAATCAAGCTTTTATAAATTTTGTAGAAAAAAATAATAGAAGAGCTTATTAATATTTCTATGTTAATGATTAAAGAAGGGGAAGTCAACTTCCCCTTTTACAAAAATTAAATTCCAGCTGAATATAAATCACTCACTTTAGACCAATTTATAACATTAAAAAAAGCATTGATATAATCAGGTCTACGATTTTGATAATTTAGATAATAAGCATGTTCCCAAACGTCAATTCCTAAGATAGGTGTTCCACCGCATCCAACTCCGGGCATCAAAGGGTTATCTTGATTAGCAGTTGAGCATAGATCTAAATTGCCACCTTTTTGAACACATAGCCATGCCCATCCTGAGCCAAATTGAGTTGCTGCTGATTTAGAAAATGCAGTTTTAAACCCCTCAAATGATTCAAATGCATTATCAATTGCGTTCGCTAAATCGCCTGAAGGAGTTCCACCACCATCAGGAGACATTATTTCCCAAAATAAACGATGATTGTAAAAACCTCCTCCATTATTGCGAACAGCATTATTCTCCATATCTAATCCTGATAGGATTTCCTCTATGGAAAGGTTCGCAATTGAGGTGTCTGCAATAGCATTGTTTAGATTAGTAGTATATCCATTATGATGCTTACTATGATGAATTTCCATCGTACGAGCGTCAATATTTGGTTCCAATGCATCATATGCATAGGATAAGGAAGGTAGTTCAAAAGCCATAATTATATTTTTAAGTTTACACAAAATTAAAATTTCTTTTGTCATTAGGAGACTAAGTTTTCAAAAGCCTTACTTTTAGTAAGCTATTTTAACATTTTGAACAAATCTAATTTTCAAATAATTAATGCTTCAGCAGGGTCTGGGAAAACTCATACCCTAGTATTAGAATATCTAAAAATTTTATTTAAGAATGATTCTTCAATCTCATTCCGTCATTTGTTGGCGTTAACATTTACTAACAAGGCCGTTAATGAGATGAAATCAAGAATACTTAAGATTTTAAATTCACTTTCTAACCCACCCTCTTTTGAGAAGCATATTGTAACTAATTTATGTGAATTCCTTAATGTCACTGAAAAAGAGCTTTCAATCCGAGCTAGTCACATATTAAAGAAGATTATTTTGGTATATGGAAGCTTTGACATAATTACCTTGGATAAGTTTTCACACAGGTTAGTACGAACTTATGCAATGGAATTTAAGCTCCCTTACAATTTTGAAGTTGTTTTAGACCCTGAGGATTTATTAAATGAAACCGTAGATTCTATAATTGAAGAGGTAGGAACAGTTAAAATACTTTCTAAATTATTATTAGAATTTAGTTTAAATAAAGTGTTAAATGATAAAGATTGGGATATTCAAAAAGATTTACATGATTTTATTCGATTATTGTTAAATGAAAATGACCTCACTCCAATCACGGATATTAAAAATAAATCCTTAGAAGACTTGAAAGCAGAAAGCAAGCTTCTCTATAAAGCAAAGGAAGAATCAAAAAAAGCTGCTTCAAAATATGCAAAAGATGCTTTAGATTTCATAAATAAAAAAGGTATAAAGGCAAAAGATTTCAAACGAGAACATTTATATAATCACTTTGAGGATGCTAAAAATGGAGTTTTCAATAAGCTGTATGATAATCAATTAGAAGTTGCTTTGATTGGAGAAAAAAAATTATATAATAAAACATTATTGGAAGAGAAAAAGCTTATTATTAACAAAATTCAATCCCAACTTCTAAAATACTATTATGAAGTCAAAAAATGTGTTGGTGAGCATTTATTGATTGAAAAGACACTAAATTCTTGGACTCCTAGAATGTTACTCCAGTTAATGGAATTAAGACTAAATGCCTTGCAGGACAAAAAACAAGTTCGCCTATTGGGTGAATTTAATTCAAAAATCAATCATTTGATTGAAAATGAGCCGGTTCCATATATTTATGAAAGGTTAGGGGATCGTTACCAACATTATTTTTTAGATGAGTTTCAAGATACCTCTAAGTTACAATGGACAAATTTAATTCCTCTAATCGGAAATGCATTAGAGAGTCAAGACCTATCAGGTGAAGCTGGATCACTGCTTTTAGTAGGTGATCCTAAACAAGCAATTTACAGATGGAGGGGAGGAAATATGGAACAGTATGTAGATCTGATTAATAATTCTAAAAATCCTTTTCAAATTGGATCAGAACTTCTTTCTCTTAATGAAAACTTTCGTTCAGGAGATAAAATCGTATCATTTAATAATGATTTCTTTTTGGCGCTTTCTAAAATTTTTGAGAATGAGGAGTATCAAAATATATATGGTAATGGGAGTCAACAAGAAGCACATTTAGATGGAGGATACGTTCGTATTGAAACAATTTCAAAAGGAGTTACAAAAGAATCTTCGGTACCGTTATACATTTCAAAAATCTTAAATATTGTTAGAGAAGTTCTTGCTAAGGGCTATAAAGAAAGTGATATAGCAATCTTAGTTAGGAAAAAAGATCAAGTTGCGTTGATAGGTAATGCATTAAGTCAAGACGGTTTTAAGATACTATCTTCAGAGTCAATTTTGGTTGCCCAATCAAAAAAAGTCCAATTCCTGATTGCTATCTTAAAATTAAGTATTCAACCGAATATATCTAAAAACCACAAAATCATTCTGGACTTTATTTGGGAAATATTGGGAGGAGATCAAAATATGTATCATGAATTTGCAAAAGAAAACCTCCATCTTGACACAATGTCTTTTCTAAAAACCCTACAGAAATACTTTGAGTTTAATTTTAAAATAGAGTTTTTGAAGGGGCAAACCATTTATGAGGCAGTAAATTATATACTTACATGTTTCCCTCAAATTGATATTAGTGAGGCTTATCTTCATTTTTTTATTGAGGATATCTACGAGTTTTCAAAAATTAAATCTGTATCTATCTCTTCATATCTTGACTACTGGGAGGGTAAATCCAAAAAGCTAACTATTACTATGCCTGAGGGACTAAAAGCAATAAAATTAATGACAATACATCAAGCAAAAGGCTTAGAGTTTCCTGTAGTTATTTTACCTTTTATGGATACTCCAATATTTCCTTTAGTAAATGAAAAAATCTGGTTTCCTTTTTCAGAAGGAAAATTAAAAACAATTAAATGGGGGTGGTTTAACTTTTCAAAAGAATTACAGCATTATGGAAATAAAGGAAAACAGCTTTATAAGGAAAAATGTTTAGATCATCAGCTGGACGCATTTAATGTTCTTTATGTTGCTATGACTAGAGCCGTAGATGCCATGTTTATTATTTCAAAAGACGTAGATGATGGGAATAAAACCTATGCCCATTGGTTTAAAAATTATATTTTTACTAAAGGACAATTATTGGATAGTTCGAATCCTTTCGAACAAGGGATTTTTAATTTAAGAAGACAAATAATAAAGGATGAAAATAAATTAGATTTTGAAAATGTAGGTTCAAATCTTCCGATAAATGTTACATGGAAAAAGCGTCTTATTTTGGATTCTTCTGAAGATAAAATCAAAGATTCCAAAGAATGGGGTATTTTGATTCACGACCTTTTAGCAAAAGTTACTACTTCAGATTTAATTCCTCACATATTTAAAGAAGCCAATGAAAAAAAATCCTTTCCAAAAAAATTTAAAAGATCAGTTGAAGAAAAAGTTTGGGAAGTAGTTAGGCACCCTGAACTTAAAAAGTTTTATGATGGGGAAGACGATGTTCTTTGTGAGCAGGAACTTTTGATGCCCAGTGGACCAACACTTAGACCCGATCGTGTTAATTTTTCAAAAAACGGAAGGGTGAGTGTTTTGGATTATAAAACAAGTGATCCAAAAGAAGCAGATATTGAGCAAATCAAAACCTACAAACGAAGCTTAATGGAGTTTGGGTATAATAAGATTGATAGTTATTTGGTTTACATTAATTCAGATATTCAAGTTGTTAGGATAAATTGATTTTTTACAATTAAAGATGGAGACTTTTTTAGATAATGTAGTCCAAAATATTCTTGTGTCCCATACAAAAATGGATCAGATCAAGATTATTGTTCCTAATATTAGGGCTATAAGTTTTTTGAAGGAATCTTTTAAAAAATTCATTGATCGACCACTTTTAGCTCCAGAGATTTTAACCATATCTGAATTTATAACTGAGTTGTCGGGTTTACAGCCTCTTTCTAAAACAGATTCTATTTACTTATTTTACGAAACTTATAAAAGTCTGACACCCGAATCAAAATTAGAATCTTTCACTCAATTTTTAAGTTGGGCACCCACTCTTATTAAAGAGTTTAATGAGATTGACAACCAGCTTATAAACGCAAAAGAGCTTTTCAATTTTATGAATGCTCTAAATTCAATTGAAGCCAAAGGAGGTTTAAACAAACGTCATTTTAATCTTAGTAAAAATGGTTTTGATTATTATCTTGGATTTTATGATATCCAAATAAAAAGACAAAAAGGCTATTCTGGATTACAATTAAGAGAAGCTGTTAAAAACTTAACTTTTTATTTAGAACAAAAACTTCCTTTTCACTTATTTATTGGCTTTAATGCGTTAACTAAAGCCGAGGAGACTATTATACAAGAATTAATTGCAGAAGGTAATGCAGAAATTATTTGGGATATTGACAAAACTTTTTATGAAGATCCTTACCACAGCGCGGGTCACTTTATTCGAAAATATTATAGCCAATGGAAGGTGTTAAAGAGGAAGGAAAAACCCCAATTCCCCAAACTGTTTTCAAAAGCTAAGGAAGTTGAAATTATTGGTACGGCTAAAAATGTTATTCAAGCTAAAACAGCAGTTCAAATAGCATCAGATCTTTATGAAAAAAACCCTGAAAGTTCAACAGTAATTGTTTTAGGTGATGAAAATCTTCTAGAGCCAATTTTGTCTTATCTTCCTGAAAAAGAATTAGCCTGGAATGTTACTATGGGCTATCCTTTAAAAAAAACTACCCTATACAGTTTTTTCAAATCATTTTTTGAATTGCATGAAAATCATGGTGAATATGGGTATCGTTTTAAAGATGTTCTTGAGTTTTCCAGAACTATTCATTGTATCGAACTTTTAAAATCAAATCAATCTAGAATAGACCATTGGATTGAACAATCAAATCTGAATTTTATCGCTTCTAAAGGATTAATCAATAAAAATCCAATAGGGACTTTATTGTTTTCTCCTTTTAACGGAGTTGAGGGATTTCTTGAGAAACTTATTGAAATCACTCAAAATCTAAAGAGCAAATATTTAAAGAAGGGTTCAGAAGATTTTGAAATAGAAACATGTAATCGATTTCTCAATCTTTTTAATTCTCTGAAAAATCGTTTTAATGAGTTTAAGATTATGAATTCACTGGCGGACATTAAAACAATTTTTGATTCTTTAGTTCAACAAGAGAGTTTTAATTTTAGAGGAGATACTACAGGTGGGGTTCAGATTATGGGGCTATTGGAAACAAGACTTTTGGATTTTGAAAATGTAATAATTACAAATGTTAATGAAGGTATTTTACCTGTAGGGAAGACCCCTTTTTCCTGGATACCATTTGATGTTAGGAAAAAGTTTAAGATGAATACTTTTATTGAGCAGGATCATCTTTACGCCTATCATTTTTTTAGATTACTACAACGTGCAAAAAACATCTTTTTAATTTACAATTCATCGGCAGAAGGACTTTTTTCTGGAGAACGGAGTCGTTTTTTAATACAACTGGAATATTTTAATAAACCTTTACACAATTTAAAAATCAAACAGTTAGAGTTAACGATTCCTACATTAGACAAAAAATTAAAGAAAATAAATAAAACTAAAGCTATTCTAAATCACCTAGAGCAAATAGGGAAGCAAGGATTTTCCCCTTCTTCTCTAACAAAATATATTAGAAACCCATATGAATTTTATGAACAGCGAATGTTAAAAGTGAATCCTGCTCTTGAAGTAAATCAAGAGCTTACTTCTGTAGATAAAGGAACACTTATACATCAAGCACTAGAAATCATATATCAGCCCTATATGTCTAAAAGGATGATTGCTGAATATTATGATGAAATGCTAAAAAATCTTTCGGGCATATTAGAAAGAATTTTTAGTTTTCAAATAAAAAGCACGAAGACAAAAACAGGTAAAAATGCTTTGTTATTTAATATTATAGAGGAAATTATTAAACGATTTTTGATTGCTGAAAAGTATCAAGTTTCAGTAGGAAATAAAATTCAAATCTTATCATTAGAGTATAAATTTTCAAAATCTATTTATATAAAAACGCTTAATAAAAAAATTAATTTCAAAGGGACAGTTGATCGAATTGATATATTCAATGATCAATTAAGAATAATAGATTATAAAACTGGCAATATAAATGAATCAGACTTGTCATTTTCCTCTTGGGAAGAGCTGAGAACAAAAACTAAAAAGAGTGCTTTATTTCAGTTAGTATTTTATGTATATATTTTGAAAGATGATTTTAAAAAAAAGAATTTTATAGCTGGTGTGATTCCGCTTAAGACATTTAAAAATAATTTTCTAGCTGTTTCACAAAAAGAAAGTTTAAGAACCAAAAGAATACTAAAAATGGAAGCACAAGTTTTATCTCATTTTGAAAATGAATTATTTGAATTGGTTAGAGAAATTTATGACCCCTCAGTTCCTTTTTTAGATTTGAATTAGTCAGTATAATAAAGTTGTATTAACCCCATAAGCCGAATTTTTATAAAGAGTTTTAACTCTTTTTTCTACATTTACTAAAAAAGTATATTATTTTACTATTAAATTAAACGATGGCTAAGAAGGACGATTTTGATAAAATAGATTCCAATAAAGACGGATTTATATCTAGAGAGGAATATGCAAATGCAGACAAGTCAGCTGGAGTTAAAAAAGAAAAGCTTAATTGGTTTTTAAGACTAATTACACTTGGTGATCGTTTTGATATACAAGATTTTTGGGATAGATTAAAAAAATCAATTGTCGAATTTATTATTTTGGTATTTGGTGTAACAGTTTCTTTTGGGATTGAACAACAAGGGGGGGAGTCTGATAATCGAGCAGACGGCATCGAGAATCTTTTAAACTTAAGAGAAGAAATTGATAAAATGATTGCTTATACAGATACATATATCGAGCAGGTGGATTGGATTTCGGCGCTGTATCAAAAACAATATGATAAGTGGGAGAAAGATAACGATAGCATTTTCATTGATTTTATGGATGATGATGAAGAACCAGGCGGGAAATATTTTTTTGCTCCAATGGGAATGTATGTTCAAAGAGATCCATTTGATCCACCCCGTGTAAATTTTGATGCAATTAAGCTTGATGGAACTTTTAGATTAATGCCTAAAGAAGTTGGTTTAAAAATGACTGAAATTTATGATGGAACTGAATTGAAGTACTTAATTGAAAATACGGGGAAGAATGAAGAGCTTTATGTAAATCAATTTAGTAATCGAATTGCTAATAAATGGGTTTATGATTTACCCTGGGTAGATGTAGATTATAATGAATTTTGGATAGAAAACAGAAAGTATATCCAAAATGATAAATTTATTAAATATAACCTATATAAAAGGGTAGACTTATGGGAATATAGCATCAAAGAGCAACTTCAACAATATAAAACTTCTTTGATCGAAAGC
Organism: uncultured Bacteroidota bacterium; assembly: GCA_902517245.1. Classification (GTDB taxonomy): domain Bacteria; phylum Bacteroidota; class Bacteroidia; order Flavobacteriales; family Flavobacteriaceae; genus MS024-2A. Next base: position 35,968 of record CABYBK010000005.1, read on the forward strand.
ACAGAAATGTTGGACTCTGTAATTGCAGTACGAAATAGCGAATTTGAATTTATTTGGTGGGTTTTAAATCCTAAGGATTAGATTTATTAATTAAATCTGCAACTAATTCTCCAGAAACGATACTTGGAGGAACACCTGGTCCAGGAACAGTTAATTGCCCAGTAAAAAACAGATTATTTACCTTAGAGCTTTTAAGTTTTGGCCTCAAAAAAGATGTTTGAAGTAAAGTATTTGCTAAGCCATATGCATTACCTTTATAAGAATTATATTCATTTATAAAGTCGTTGACGCAAAATGACTTCTTGTAGATAACATTATTTTTTATTTCCTGATTAGTTATTTTCTCAATCCTATCGATAACAATATCAAAATACTTTTCTCTCAAATTTTGTGTGTCTTCTAAACCAGGCGCTATAGGAATTAATATAAAACCATTTTCACATCCTTCAGGGGCTGTGTGACTATTAGTCATTGAAGTAAAATTTGCATAAAAAAGTGGTTTTGAAGGCCATTTAGGATCTTTATAAATCTCTTTAGAATGCAAGTTGAAGTCAGTATCAAAAAATAAATTATGATGGGTTAAGTTTTTTAGTTTTTTATTAAAACCCAAATAAAACAGTAATGATGAAGGAGCTAATTTTTTGGAAGACCAATATTCTTTTGAGTACTGTCGTTCAGACTTTTGGAGTAATTTTTCAGTATGATTATAATCTGCACCTGACAAAATATATTTACTATTTATTATTTTATCATTTACCATAATTCCTATTGCGGAATTATTTTTTGTTATTATTTGAGAAACATTTGATTTATTATAATATTTCACGCCCAAGGACTCACCAATTGAAATCATGGCTTTTACAACATCATAAAAACCATTATTTGGTTGCCAAGTCCCCAATCCGAAATCTGCATAATTCATGAAATTATAAAATGCTGGAGTATTTGATGATTCAGCACCCAAAAATAATACTGGAAATTCTAGAATTGATCTTAATTTCGGGTTTTTAAATCTTTTATGGACTTGTTTTTTTATATTGGTAAAAAAATGACCGATCCTTTTAATTGTGTCTAGTGAAATTAATTCTAGTGGTGAATTCCCGGGCATTTTATACAGCATATCTGTAACGGCTATTTTGTAATTTTCTTTAGCCATATTTATAAATTTTAACAATTCTATTGAACTACCCTCTTCCTCTTTTTCGAAGACATCACATATTTTCTCTAATTTATCTGGAATTGCTATATAATCGTCATTTCCAAAATAAACATGGTATGCAGGGTTTAATTTTTTTAAGTTGTAGAAGTCGCTACTTTTTTTGTCAAAATCATTAAAAAACTTTTCAAAAACATCCGGCATCCAATACCAGCTTGGTCCCATATCAAATGTGAACCCTTTTTCTTTAAACTGTCTAGCTCTACCACCAAGCTCAGAATTTTTCTCAAAAACACTGACGTCATATCCAGCTTTAGCTAAATAACAAGCAGCAGAAAGAGATGAAAATCCGGACCCTATAATCGAAATTGTTTTTTTCATAGCGGTGTAAAGATATTATATAAAACAAAGTAAAAAATGTTTTTTTGAGATAGAATATTCTTATTTAGCTGCCCAGACAACACCTCTTTTAATCAAAGTCCAAACCTCTGGAATTTCAAAGGTTTCTTTTGAATGGCCAATAGAATTGTAAAAGACCCTTCCCTTACCATATAACTTTTTCCATACTACTGGAACAACAGCACCCTTAATCCAAGAGTCGTGAATTCCAGAGAATTTGGTGGATGCTAAAACTTCTAAATTAGGATCGATATGCATGTAATATTGTTCAGTATGGAGGCTAAAGTCTTTAACTCCAACTGTTATGGGATCATTTCTAGACTCTATGTTAACAGTATAAGTTACCTGACCACCAGGATGTTTCACAAACTGTCCTCCAACCATGTATTGATATTCTGTATTATCTCTAAAGGAGTCGCCTAAGCCACCATGACATCCAGCTAAACCTACTCCTCGAGCAATAGCACTAATAAGACCCTTAGTTTCTAAAGGTGACATTTTACTCATGGTTATATGTTGAATAATCAAATCCAAGTCATTCATTACATTTGAGTCTGTATAAATACTTGTCCCTTTTACTAGTTTCACTTCTGCTTTTTGATCAAGGAGCCATTTAGTTATCTTCTCAGCAAATACCTTGGGCTGATGCCCTTCCCAACCTCCATAAACTACCAGAATTTTTTTCCCTTTCAAATTATTAAAATCATTTTGTGAGAAAACATTGGTAGTAATTAAAAAGAATAAGAGACAATAAATTTTGTTCATTTTAAAAATCTTAATATTTGTAGTGTTTATCTTTTTTTTCTAAAGTGATGAATCTCTTCCACAAACGAGGCACTAATAATACCAGTTGGGATTGCAACTACACCAATTCCAACCAAAGAAATAAATCCGGCAAAGACTTTCCCCCAAACTGTTAAGGGAACAACGTCACCGTATCCTACTGTAGCAAGAGAAACTGTAGCCCACCAAAGGGATGCTGTAATGCTTGAAAACACTTCGGGCTGAGCTTCATTTTCTAAAAAATAAATTGCAGAAGCTGAAAATAGAATACACAATAATGAAAGAAAGAATGTGAATTTTAATTCATTCTTAACAGCAGAAAGAGCTTTTATAAAAAGTTTTAAAGATTTACTATCTCGTCCTAATTTGAAAATTCTTGAAAGTCTGAATAATCTTAATATTCTGAAGAATCGCCCATCAATTAATACAAATTGCTTAATGTAAAAAGGTAGTATGGAAATAAAATCAATAATTCCAAAGAAGCTAAAGATATAAGAAAAGACTCCTTTTAATTTTTTTTCTTTATAGCTCATGTAAATTCTATAAAAGTACTCTAAAGTAAAAATCAATATTGATATTAGTTCAAAAAGTGAAAAAATTTGACCAAAACGGTCTTTCATAAAAGAATGAGATTCAAGAATCATTGCTAATATATTTGCAATGATTAAGATGTATATGAAGGCATCGAAGCGGCTGAAGTTTTTCATAATCAAGAGATTTAATTTAAAAAACGATATGTCTTATTAGGTTTTATAATGTAAAATACTGAAAACAAGTAATTTAAAATTAAACAAAATAATAATGTTTGAATAATAAAACAAAAATTAGTTTGTTTAACCTTTTAAATGTATCTTTAAACAAGTTAATTTTTAGTTTGGTCACAAAACGTCTCTTGATATACTTCATTTGGTCATATTTTAAAATCTTAAATCGGAGACGTTTTTTTCCTTATTTTTTAAAGAAATAATTTAATTTAATTATTAATCTATAATACATTTTAGGTTAAATGAGACAAGTGACTACTCTCACTTTTTTTTCTTTTAAAACCAATAAGTTTTGGGCATTTAGTCAAATGGCTATAGCCCCAAGCCAATTAAAAAATACTAAAGGTCTAAGTTTTTTTAAATTTCTTGGGACAGGTGGAGGCCAAGGCTTTAGTTTAAGACCAGATTTTTCTACATATGCTTTCCTTGGGGTATGGGATCACTTATCCACATATAAAAATTGTATTGAGTCGCATCCTGTTTTTATTGAATACAAAAAAAAAGCATTTATTCAAAGAGATTTGGTTTTAAGTCCAATTAAGAGTCATGGTTTATGGAGTGGTCAAAACCCTTTTTCAAGTAACGCTGTTAATCTTAAAAAAAAACCTTCTAATTATAAAGCAGTTGTTATTACCCGTGCTACTCTTCATTGGAATAGATTATTTTCATTCTGGAAATCTGTTCCTGCCGCAAGTAAAGCAATAAAAAATGCAAATGGAATTTATTATTACAAAGGTATTGGTGAATGGCCTTTTATTCAACAAGCGACTGTAAGTATTTGGGATAATTTTGAATCGGTCACAGCTTTTGCTTATAAAGACAAAGCACATGCAGATATAATAAAAAGAACTCGCCAAATGAAATGGTATAAAGAAGATCTATTTTCTCGATTTCATCTTTTATCTGATACTACTGAAAATTTATAGTCGTGAAGAAAGTTATTGTAATAGGTTCTGGAATCTCAGGTATAGCGGTAAGTATACGATTAGCATTGAAAGGTTATGATGTTCAGGTTTTTGAACAAAATCCATACCCTGGAGGAAAACTTTCATCTTTTAGTCTAAAAGGCTATCGTTTTGATGCAGGTCCTTCATTATTTACTATGCCACATCTTGTAACCGAACTCTTTGATTTAGCAGGTGAAAAGGTATCCGATCATTTTAAGTTTCATAAAAAAGAAATAGCATGCAAATATTTCTGGCAAGATGGGACTAGATTCACTGCTTACGGTGAGCGGAATAAGTTTTTAGAAGAAGTGAATAAAACTTTCAATGAACCAAAGCAAAATGTTGAGAGGTATCTAAATAAGGCCAAAAAAAAATACGAGCTAACCTCAACTTTATTTCTTGAAAAATCTTTACATAAATTAAAAACTTTTATTTCTCTAGATACTTTAAAAGCGTTATTCCAAATTCAAACTTTTGAACTTCAAAAATCTTTACATGAAGTCAATTCACAAAGTTTTTCATCTCCATATTTGATTCAATTATTTAATAGATACGCAACTTACAATGGATCTGACCCTTATCAAACTTCTGGTATTATGACTTTGATTCAGCATCTAGAAAGTTCTTATGGTACATTTGTTCCCCAAAGCGGAATGGTATCAATTACTAATTCACTTTTTGGACTAGCTAAGCGCCTTGGAGTTAAATTTTCTTTTGAGAAAGAGATAAAAGAAATTATAGTTAAATCATCAATTGTAACCGGTGTAAAAACACAATCGCATTCATATTTTTCAGATTATGTTATTTCAAACATGGATATTTTTAATACCTATAAAAAACTCTTGCCTAAAAAAGCATCCCCAATAAAAAGAATTAATCAAGAGCGTTCAAGTTCAGCAGTAATTTTTTATTGGGGAATCAGACAAAGTTTTCCTGAATTAGATCTACATAATATTCTTTTCTCAAATGATTATAAAAAAGAATTTAAAGCAATTTTTAAAGACAAGACTGTATCGGATGATCCAACTATATACATAAATATAACATCTAAAGATATTAATGGGGATGCTCCTGAAGGATCCGAAAATTGGTTTGTTATGATTAACACCCCTGCCGATCATGGTCAAGATTGGCTTAAAATAGTAAATAATCTCAGAGATATTTCAATAACAAAAATTTCTAAACTCCTGGGAGTCGATCTTAAGGATTTAATTGTATGCGAAGAAATACTAACTCCACCAATTTTAGAAACCAAAACTCAATCTTTTATGGGTGCCTTATATGGAGCCTCTAGTAATGATCCCTTCGCTGCTTTTTTACGTCATCCGAATTTTTCTAATCGCATTAAAAACCTCTACTTTTGTGGAGGAAGTGTTCATCCTGGAGGAGGAATTCCACTTTGTTTACTGTCAGCTAAAATTGTTGATGATCTTATCCCCAAAAGTTAAAATGAATTACGGAAGAATTTTAACAAATCAAAATATATCAATAGGATTAATTTGGTTGTTTCATGTATCGGGGATTATTGGAATAATTTATAGTGATGCCTCTTGGTTTATTCAAGCTACACCAATAAACTTGTCACTAAGCTTTATTCTACTAATGATAAATGTTGAAAGAAGCAAAAAGACATTTTTTTTGGTATTGTTATGTTTTATTACAGGTATGCTAGCTGAAATTGTAGGTGTAAAGTATGGATTCATTTTTGGAGAATATTTTTACGGTGAGGCTTTAGGCCCAAAATTTATGGAAGTTCCATTTATGATTGGGGTCAATTGGTGTGTTTTGGTCTTCATAACGGGATTTATAGTTCAGCTTTTTTTTGATTCAACTTGGGCAAGAGTATCTGTTGCAATTGGGCTAATGCTATTTCTAGATTTAGTTATGGAACCAATAGCACCAGTTTTAGATTTTTGGACTTTTGAGTCTGGGTATGCTTCACTTCAAAACTACTTGGGATGGGCAATTATTGCTTTTCCTTTACAATTAGTTTTCCATAAAGTAAAACTTAAAATAAACGGACCATTTGCTTTTCATTTATATTTTCTTCAATTTCTTTTTTTCACAATACTCTTACTAAAAATCAATACTTTAGGTATTTAAATTAAACTATATGCTTTTCCGTTTTCTTATTTATGTGTCACTCATGTTTATTTCCTGCGTGGGTGAAAATGAATTAAAGGGAACCATTAGTTCGACCACTGAAAAATCAACCATTTTAGATCCTACAAAAGAGATTAGGCTCGAATTAATAGATTATCCAAAAGATTTTTTAGATGAGAATGGATTAAAGGATTGGGATGAATTCAAAAGGTTATATGACGCCATGGAACGTTTAAAGGAGCTAGATCTCAGAGATGTGGAAGTCAATATTATTGGAATCTCCGCTCTTCTAAACGAATTAGTATCTGATAATCTCCCTGATCAACTTGAAATCCCTCAAATTAGGAGTAGATTTAAAGTAGTTCAGATGCAAGCTCAAAAATCTAGATATTTCACAAAACATTATAAAAAAGATTCTCTTATTCCTTCAATAAAATTTTTATATAGTTATTATAATTCGTTTGTTTCAAGGATGATTACCATAAAACAAGAAGAAACAGCAGTTGTTACAAATACCAAAAAATAATTTAGTAATTAGATTTTTTTTGTTTTTTATAAAAGTAGCTATCAACCAATAATTGATTCTTTGTTATGGCATCTTTAATAGTTGAAGCATGTTGAATTAATTTAGAATTTTCAAATTCACCGAAATCAATAAATTCATTATATAATTTGAGTAACGATATATCAGCTTCCAAACACTTTTCAACTACTGTTGCTTTAAATGTATCTATCGAGGATACTAACAATTGATCAAAGTTAAACTTACTTATTATTAAGTCATCAAAGTTTACATCTAACATTTGTAATTCGATTAAAACTTGTTGAAAGATTTGATTTCGAATCAGAGCCTGTTTATTGAAAAAACGTTTTTCTTCTGAAAAATTTACATTGTCTGAGGCCTTTAAATACGCTAATTTGGAATTTTTTAAATGCGTCAGGAGTTTCTCTATTATTGCAATATGTCGATTTCTTCTAGCCATTAATTACTATCATGACAATTTATGAATTTGATCTTTGACTTAATTAAATAAGAAAAATTTATATCAACAGGTTATCTACATCATATCTAAAAGAAGTTAGATCCACAATTTTAGAAGCATTTATGATTCTTATTATAGCAGGGTCTGATTTAAAATAGGGAGTTGGAAGTCCAAATCTTTGGGCAATATTAATGTAGTATTCTTTTCGAATGGGATGATGAGGTGAGACTAAATTAAAAATCCCTTTTAATTGATTATTAAGGACCAATTTCGCAACACCATTCACAGCATCGTGTTGATGAATAAAATTTATTCTTCCTTTAGGGTTTCTAATTTTTCTATTTTGTAATTGGAAAATTGGATTTCGATCCTCACCTATAAGTCCACCTAATCGAATAATTATTGAAGGTATAGGAGAACTAGTTATTAACCTTTCACAATTATAAACCGCCTTAGAAGCTGATGTTACAGGATTAATAGGACTCAACTCATCATACTCACCACCACTTGGTCCGTAAACAGATATACTACTTAAAAATATAATTCTCTTTATATCGGTTGAATCAACATTAGATAAAAGATTTTGGATTTTTGAGGTATAATCATCCTCATTTAATTTTCTTCCTGGTGGGATAGATATAATCAGAGTTTCTAGTTTTTCGATAAAAGATTTGATACCTGAAGATTGGTTTTTTGCGAGTGTTACTTCATAGCCATTAATTCCTTTATCATTTAGATCTGAAACGCCTGCCTTTGATCTACGTGACCCCCTAATATCATAGCCTAGAGTTTTTAAGTGCAACCCAAGGGGTATACCTAGCCATCCACAACCTAAAATACCCAATTTGTGCATGTTTGATTTTTTACAATTATACTGATATATTTTTATTGAATTTCTCATTTTTTTAAATACGTGTGATATTCATTTAAAAAAAACCTACATTAGGGTAATATCAAAAATTACTTATTATGCCCGTAAAAAGTTTTCAAGGAGAGCGGGCTCAAAAAAAAAGAGTCACTCCTAGCAAATTGACAGTATCTGATATAATGCAAACTCGGTTGATATTGTTTAGACCTGAACAAAGTATTCATCAAGTAATGCAGACTTTCATTAAGCATCGGATATCAGGTGGACCTGTAGTGGATGAAAGAGGAACTCTAATAGGTGTTATATCTGAGGCAGATTGTATGAAAGAAATCTCTGAAAGTCGTTACTTTAACATGCCTATTTTAGATAAGTCTTTACAACATTTTATGACAAAGAATGTAGATACTATTGAATCAAAGATTAGTATTTTCGATGCAGCAGCAAAATTTTCAAAATCTAGTAGAAGAAGATATCCAGTTCTTGAAAATGGACGCCTTGTAGGACAAATAAGTCGTAAAGATATTGTTATTGCAGCTATCAATATGAAAAGTCAAACTTGGAGACTTAAGTAAATAAGGTTTTAGCTACTCTGAATGTATTTGCATGAGCCTCTATGATGACTCTTAAATCTTTTGAATATCCTCCTCCCATACTACATTGAACAGGAATCCCTTTTTCTTTAATAAAACTAAGTACAAGTTCATCACGTTTTTTACAACCAGTTATACTCATCCCCAAACGGCCAAGTTTGTCGGATTCTAATATGTCTACTCCAGATAGATAAAAAATAAAATCAGGCATAATTTTATCATAAAGTTTAGGCAGAAGGCTTTTGATTTCATCAATATAAACAGAATCTGAACAATTATCTTCCATTGATACATCATAGTCACTAACTTCTTTTCTAAACGGATAGTTTTTTGCTCCATGAACTGAACAGGTAAAAACATCTTTATTATTTCTAAAGATAGAAGCGGTTCCATTGCCTTGGTGAACATCTAAATCCAAAACCAAAATTTTTTTTGCGTACCCTTTATCTAAAAGATATTGTGCGCCAATTGCTTGATCATTTAAGAGACAAAATGCTTCTCCACGGTTGGGAAAAGCATGATGAGTTCCACCAGCAATATTCATAGCAATTCCACAATCTAATGCTTTTTCAGCTCCCATAATTGTTCCACCTGCAATTAGAAATTCTCTTTTAATTAAGTCTTCACTAAGAGGGAATCCAATACTTCTAATTTCATTTTTTGATAATTCTAAATTACATAGGCGGCCGACATATTCTTTCGAGTGAACTCTTAAGACTTGATTCATTTTTGCTGGTTTGGGGACAAAAAAATCAGCTTCCTCACAGGTTCCTTCGAGTAATAATTGTTGAGGCAATAGCTCATATTTCTCCATTGGAAAACGGTGATTTTTATCTAATGGAAGGCGATAAGAAGGATCAAATGCTACTGGAATCAAAGAAGTCAAAAGAATTAATTAATGGGTGCCCCGTTTTCAATATTTTTATCCTCTGGAGAAACAAAAACAAAATTTCCTTTCTCATTTTCACTTAAGAGTATCATCCCATTACTGATAACACCCTTAAGTTTTCTTGGAGGAAGATTGGTTAATAAAGTCACCTTTTTTCCAATAAGGTCCTCTTTGTTAAAATCAACTGCAATACCTGAAACTATAGTTCGCACATCGTTTTTAAGTTGGACTGTAATTTCCATTAATTTTTTTGTTTTTTCTATTTTTTGTGCTTCAATAATCTCAGCAACTTGTAGGTCTAAAGAATCGAAATCTTTATAGGTAGTTACAGGTTTGATAGGGCGTATTTTTGTCTCTTGATTTACCTCTTCATTGAAGTTAAGCTTGGCTAGCTGTTGTTCAATTTGAATATTATCAATCTTTTCAAATAAAAGTTTAGATTTTTTTATTTGATGTCCAGAAGGGATTAATTCCTTTTTTAGACTAATATCACCCCACTCTAATTCTAGAATATTAATATTGAGCATATCATTCAACTTCTTTGCAGTATTAGGTAAAAAAGGTCTACTAACAACTGCAAGACCTGCTGAAATCTGGATGGCTGTATTCATAATTGACAGGACTCTGTCTGGATTAGTTTTTATCAATTTCCATGGTTCGGAATCAGCTAAATATTTATTTCCATATCGAGCTAGTTGCATCAGAATTTGACTTGCTTCTCTAAAGCGATAGTTTTCTATTGCATGACCTATTTTTTCTGGAATTTCTGACATTAAATTCAAAATTTCATCATCTTTTGAGGATAATATTTTTGCTTTTGGCACAATACCATTATAGTATTTATGAGTAAGGACTAATACTCGGTTAATAAAGTTCCCGTAAATAGCTACAAGTTCATTATTGTTTCGTGATTGAAATTCTTCCCAAGTAAAATCATTGTCTTTTGTTTCCGGGGCATTAGAAGTCAAAACATAACGCAATACATCTTGTTGATTAGGGAATTCTTCTAAGTATTCATGTAACCAAACAGCCCAATTTTTGGAAGTAGATATTTTTTTACCCTCTAAATTTAAAAACTCATTAGCAGGGACATTTTCTGGTAAGATGTAAGATCCACTTTCTTTTAAAATCACAGGAAAAATAATACAATGAAAAACAATATTATCTTTTCCAATAAAATGAATTAATTTAGTTTGATCATCTTTCCAATAAGGCTTCCAATCTATACCTTTTGAAGCAGCCCATTCTTTTGTTGAAGAAATGTATCCAATAGGCGCATCAAACCATACATATAGAACCTTGTTTTCTCCTCCTTTTACTGGAACTGGAATTCCCCAATCCAGATCACGTGTAACTGCTCGGGCCTTCAAACCATTATCAATCCAAGACTTTACCTGACCATAAACATTTGGTTTCCAATCTAATTTGTGCCCCTTAATAATCCATTCTTCTAAAAATTTTTCATACCGATCTAAAGGTAAATACCAATGCTTCGTTTTTCGTAATTCCGGTTTAGAACCACTAATTGTTGATTTAGGATTGAGAAGTTCACTAGAACTTAAACTGCTTCCACAATTTTCACATTGATCACCATATGCTTCAGTATTTTGACATATTGGGCATGTTCCTTTAATAAAACGATCTGCTAAAAATTGCTGTGCCTCAGGATCAAAAAGTTGTTCGGAATCTTTTTCCTCAAAAATATTTTTTTGATGCAAATCTTTAAAAATTTCTTGAGCTGTTTCTCTGTGAATAGGGAGTGAAGTTCGAGAATAATTGTCAAAAGAAATACCAAAGGTTTCAAATGAATTGCGAATTAATTTATCATAATGATCGATTATTTGTTTAGGAGATTTGTTTTCTTTTTTTGCTTTTAATGAAATTGCAACACCGTGTTCGTCACTTCCACAAATAAAAGCAACATCTTTTCCTTTCCCCCTTAGATAACGCGCATAAATATCTGCTGGAATATAAACCCCTGCCAAGTGGCCAATGTGAATAGGGCCATTTGTATATGGAAGGGCTGCTGTAATAGTATATCGTTTGGGCATTATGATGTATTCAATCTTCAAAAGTAAGCAAAACTCAACCTTTTTTGAGATTTGAAGGCTTTATAATCAATCAATTTTTTTTAAATAATAAATAGACATTTCAACTTATAGAAATGTTTTATTTACAACATTTTGTTTTAAATTTTTAATTTTGTTAAATTAATATTATTTTTTCTATTAAAATCATGAAAACTATTTCCTCAGCAGTAAATGAATACATTAAGTCAAAACCATACCTGTCTTCTGCTCTTGCAGACGGTATAATAAATCTGACCTCTTTAGCAAGAAATATTCATGCAGATATTGAATCTACAATGAATAAATCAGTAAACCAGGGTGCAATAATTATGGCTCTTAAAAGAGTTTCTGATGATGCGAGCTTCATGCTAACAAAAAAAATTATTAGAATTCTGAAAAATTTAGGTGATATTACAGTAAGGTCATCATTAGTAGATTATGGTTTCTTACTATCCGATTCATTACTCTTAACTCAAGCCAATCTCTTGAAAGAAATTGAGTATAAGAAGGATGTTTTTTACACATCTTCCAGAGGCGTCGCAGAAAGTAATATAGTAGTTAGTCAAAATATTGTTCCTCTGGTAGACGAATTATTTAAAAAACGAAATTTGTCACACCAAATTAGAGGATTTATCTTCGATTACGATTAAACTCCCAAGCGATAATGTAAAAATACCAGGGATATATTATTTTATTTTTCAACGCCTTTCTTGGGAGGGTGTCAATATAACAGAAGTTATTTCCACTTCCAATGAATTTACTATTCTGGTTGACGAAGATGAAGTAGATATTGCTTTTAAAGTCATCAAAAATCTCAAAGGTCTTTAATTTTTTAATACTAATTCATCAAGCAATATAATTAGACTTTTAACATTTTTAATTTCTCTGATGGAAAGGATTAGTTTAGGTCCATTTGTGGTATTTTTTTCTTTGAGTTGCATTCTTTCTGCGAAGCCTTTAATTTGATTTAATAAGAAACTAAACCCCTCACTTTGGAAAAAATTACTTTGTTGATCAGATAGAAAGTAGCACAAACATCTTCCTTTTTTTAAGATTAAACGTTCCATACCTAACTGAATAGCAATCCATTTTAGACGTACCGATTCAATCAACTCTTTTGCTGCATCGGGAAGTGCTCCGAAACGATCCTGCAGTTTAGCTTCAAATGCTTCGATTTCTTGGGTTGTTTTTAGCTGACTCAATTCTTGATAAAGGGCAAGACGTTCTTTGACAATATTGACATAATCATCAGGGATATAGATTTCCAAATCCGTATCAATTTGAACCTCTTTAACATAAGTTTTGATCCGATCGTTTCCTTCCGATTCATAGAGCGATTTAAACTCATTTTCTTTCAGTTCGTCTATGGTTTGTTGTAAAATTTTTTGGTAGGTATCAAAGCCCATTTCATTGATAAACCCACTTTGTTCTCCCCCTAACAGATCACCAGCACCACGGATCTCCAAATCTTTCATAGCAATTTGGATACCAGAACCAATGGCTGAAAATTGCTCGATGGTTTTAATCCTTTTTTTGGCATCCGTACTCATCGCACTGTAGGGAGGGGTAATGAAATAACAAAAGGCTTTTTTATTGCTCCTACCTACACGACCTCGCATTTGGTGCAGATCACTAAGTCCAAAATTGTTAGCATTGTTAATGAAGATGGTATTGGCATTGGGCACATCTAAACCGTTTTCAATAATGGTAGTAGCAATTAAAATATCGTATTCTTCATTCATAAACCCCAACAAGGTTTGCTCCAGTTTTCGCCCTTCCATTTTACCATGACCCACTGCTATTCGCGCATCAGGAACAAGACGTTGTAAGAGGCCAGCTATTTCCATAATATTTTCAACACGATTGTGAATAAAAAATACTTGTCCCCCTCTTTGAAGTTCATAAAGTATTCCATCTCGAATTTGATTTTCATTAAATCTAACTATATCACTTTCAATTGGGTATCTATTTGGAGGAGGAGTTGCAATTACAGATAAATCTCTTGCTGCCATTAGGCTGAATTGAAGCGTTCTGGGAATGGGTGTGGCGGTTAGAGTCAGAACATCTATGTTGGCTTTTAGAGATCGAATTTTCTCTTTGACTGCTACGCCAAATTTTTGCTCCTCATCAACGATCAATAAACCCAAATCTTGAAAAATCACATTTTTACTAACCAATTGGTGTGTTCCAATTAAAATGTCAATTCTTCCATCTGCCAAATCCTTTAAAATTTGAGTTCTGTCTTTTGTAGTTCGAAAGCGATTGAGGTAATCCACCCTTACTGGGAGATCTTTTAAACGCTGAGAAAAGGTTTTAAAATGTTGAAAGGCTAAGATGGTTGTTGGCACGAGTACTACAACTTGCTTACTGTTATCAACCGCTTTAAAGGCTGCGCGGATGGCAACCTCAGTTTTTCCAAAACCTACATCACCACAAACAAGTCTATCCATAGGCCGAGTTGATTCCATATCCGCTTTAATGGCTTGAGTTGCTTTTTCTTGATCGGGGGTATCTTCAAATAAAAAAGAAGCTTCTAATTCCCACTGTAAATAGCTGTCGGGATCAAAGGCAAAACCTATTTTTTGCTTTCTTTTGGCGTAGAGTTCAATTAGATTAAAAGCAATTTCTTTAACCTTGTTTTTTGTTTTTTGTTTCAGTACTTTCCAAGCTTTAGATCCTAATTTATAGATCTTGGGAACGGACCCATCTTTTCCAGCATAACGACTAATCTTATGTAAGGAGTGAATGCTTAAATAGAGAATATCTCGTTCCCCATAAATAAGTTTGATGGCTTCTTGCCATTTTCCCTCTACTTCAATGTGTTGTAGACCCCCAAAAGTTCCAATTCCATGATCGATATGAGTAACATAGTCGCCTATTTCCATTTGGGTCAACTCTTTTAAGCTGAGGGCTTCTTTTTTTCTTCGATCCGATTTAAGCTGATATTTGTGATATCGTTCAAAAATCTGATGGTCTGAAAAGCAAGCCCGCCGAGCTTCTAAGTCTTCAAAACCTTCATAAATGGGCAACACTTCAGTTTGATAATGGATTTCTCCTTCCATTTCTTCAAAAATAT